>NZ_JBQYLP010000055.1:0-30590 GCF_052683555.1 Burkholderia sp. BC1 | reverse complement strand
GTCGATTCCGATGCAGCAGATTCCCGCCCGCAGCGAAGAGCTCGACGACGAAGCGGAAATCGTCTGCGTCTGCCATCACGGGATGCGCAGCGCGCAGGTCGCGATGTTCCTCGAATCGCGCGGCTTCACGAAGCTGTACAACCTGCAGGGCGGAATCGACGCGTGGTCGCGCGACGTCGATCCGTCGGTGCCGCGCTACTGATCGCCCGCTACCGATCGCACGCCGGGCACGCGCATCGCGTGCCCGCGCTTCTCTCCTTCGCTAGTCCGTTTCCTTCAGCGCTTCCGCGACGATCGCGAACAGCTCCGCAATCTGTGCCTCCTCGACGATCAGCGGCGGCGAAAACGCGAGGATGTCGCCCGTATAGCGAATCATCGCGCCCTTCCTGTAACACCTGACGAACACGTCGTACGCGCGCGTGCCGGGCTTGCCGTCGCGCGGCTTCAGCTCGACGCCGCCGACAAGCCCGAGATTGCGCACGTCGATCACGTGCCGCGCGTCGCGCAGCTTGTGGATCTCGCGTTCGAACACGGGCGCCATGCGCGCCGCGCGGTCGAACAGCTGCTCGTGTTCGTAGACGTCGAGCGTCGCGCACGCGGCGGCCGCGGCAAGCGGATGCCCCGAATACGTATAGCCGTGGAACAGCTCGATGCCGGCCGGCGCGCCGTCGACGATCGTGTCGTGGATCATGTCGCTCGCGGCGACGGCGCCCATCGGCACCGCCGCGTTCGTCGTGCCTTTCGCCATCGTCAGCAGATCGGGCGTCACGCCAAAGAACTGCGCGGCGAACGGCGCGCCGAGACGCCCCCAGCCCGTGATCACCTCGTCGAAGATCAGCAGGATTCCGTAGCGGTCGCATAGCGCGCGCAGCCGCTCGAGATAGCCCTGCGGTGGAATCAGCACGCCGGCCGAGCCGGCGACCGGTTCGACGATCACCGCGGCGATCGTCGATGCGTCGTGCAGCGCGACGATTCGCTCGAGTTCGTCGGCGAGATGTGCGCCCCACGCAGGCTGCCCTTTCGAAAACGCGGCTTCGGCGATGTTCAGCGTATGCGGCAGATGGTCGACCGCCGGCAGCAGCGCGCCCGAATACGCCTTGCGGTTCGGCGCGATGCCGCCGACCGAGATGCCGCCGAAGCCGACGCCGTGATAGCCGCGCTCGCGGCCGACGAAGCGCGTACGTTGCGCTTCGCCGCGCGCGCGGTGATACGCGAGCGCGATCTTCAGCGCGGTATCGACCGCTTCGGAGCCGGAGTTCGTGAAGAACACGTGCTTCAGATTGCCCGGCGTATGACGCGCGATGCGCGTCGCGGCCTCGAACGCCTTCGGGTGCCCCATCTGGAACGTCGGCGCGAAATCCATCTCGGCCGCCTGCGCGCCGATCGCCGCGACGATCTCGTCGCGGCAATGACCGGCGTTCACGCACCAGAGCCCGGCGGTGCCGTCGAGAATGCGTCGGCCGTCGTCCGACGTGTAGTACATCCCCTTCGCCGATACCAGCAGGCGCGGCGCGTCCTTGAACTGACGGTTCGCGGTAAACGGCATCCAGAACGCGGACAGATCGGGCGTATTCGAGGGCGATTCGGTCATGACGTCTCCTTGGCGGTATCGGGCGCGGCCGTTCGCTGCGCCGGCGTGGTGCGCCGACGCCCGTTCGATGCGGATCGAACATCGAGTGTAGGCACCGAAACGGTGAAGCACAACCGTGCACCATCTGCGCCCGCGCGCCTGCACCGCAACGGCGCCGCCGATGCCACACGATGCGTCATCGAATCCCGCCGAACGACCGCTCGGGCCCGCCCCGCGCGGCTTCGCGCGACTGGCACATGCCTTGCGTGAGTGGATCGGCCGGCGCCGCGCGGCGCATGCGCATCCAACACGTCAAGGGGATACCGATGAAACGTCGCAGTCTGTTGAAGTTCGGTTCGATGGCCGGTGCGCTCGCGCTGGCAGGCAGGAGCCCGTTCGCGCACGCAGCCGATGCGGGCACCGGCCCGATCAAGGTCGGCATCCTGCATTCGCTGTCCGGCACGATGGCGATTTCCGAAACGTCGCTGAAGGACACGGCGCTGATGACGATCGCCGACCTCAACAAGAACGGCGGCGTGATGGGCCGCAAGATCGAGCCGGTCGTCGTCGATCCGGCGTCGAACTGGCCGCTGTTCGCGGAGAAGGCGCGCCAGCTCCTCACGCAGGACAAGGTCGCATGCGTGTTCGGCTGCTGGACGTCGGTGTCGCGCAAGTCGGTGCTGCCGGTGTTCGAAGAGCTGAACGGGCTGCTCTACTACCCGGTGCAGTACGAAGGCGAGGAAATGTCGCGCAACGTCTTCTATACGGGCGCCGCGCCGAACCAGCAGGCGATTCCGGCCGTCGAGTATCTGATGAGCGCCGAAGGCGGCGGCGCGAAGCGCTTCTTCCTGCTCGGCACCGACTACGTCTATCCGCGCACGACAAACAAGATCCTGCGCGCGTTCCTCAAATCGAAAGGCGTGAAGGAAGCCGACATCCAGGAGGTCTACACGCCGTTCGGCCACAGCGACTATCAGACGATCGTCGCGAACATCAAGACCTTCGCGCAAGGCGGCAAGACCACCGTCATCTCGACGATCAACGGCGATTCGAACGTGCCGTTCTACAAGGAGCTCGGCAACCAGGGCATCAAGGCGACCGACGTGCCGGTCGTCGCGTTCTCGGTCGGCGAGGAAGAGCTGCGCGGGATCGACACGAAGCCGCTCGTCGGCCACCTCGCCGCATGGAACTACTTCATGTCGGTGAAGAACCCGACCAACACGAAGTTCAAGGACCAGTTCGCCGCGTGGGTGAAGGCGAACAATCTGCCGGGCGGCGCGAAGCGCGTGACGAACGATCCGATGGAGGCGACCTACGTCGGCATCCATATGTGGAAGCAGGCGGTCGAGAAAGCGAAGAGCACCGACGTCGACAAGGTGCGTGTCGCGATGATCGGCCAGACCGTTGCCGCGCCGTCGGGCTTCACGCTGTCGATGGACGGCAACCATCATCTGCACAAGCCGGTGATGATCGGCGAGATCCGCGGCGACGGGCAGTTCAACGTCGTATGGAAGACGAAGACCGCGGTACGGGCGCAACCGTGGAGCCCGTTCATCGCCGGCAACCAGGGCAAGCCGGACGTCGTCAGCTCGATTCCGGCATTCCTGCGCCGGCAGCGTGCGGCGATGGCCTGATGCGATGCGGGACGTTGCTTGCATGCGCAACGTTCCGCAGGTGAGCGGTTTAGCGCGATGACGGCGCGGTACGGCGGCTGCGTCGTTGTATGCCGCATCGCGAGGCCGCCGCGGCCGCCGAAACGCGCGGCCCCGCCGCTCCACCGCACGTCACCGCTTCTCTACGCCTGACAGGATTTCCGATGCCACTACGCTTTCGCCGGGCCGTCGCCGTCGCGGCCCTCGTCTGTGCCGCTGTCGCGGGCGCGCTGCCGCACGCGGCATACGCGCTGACGGCCGCCGACACCGCCGCGCTCGCAGGCGACGACTTCGATGCGAAGACGGCCGCGATCGAACGGCTCGCCAGCGATACCGATCCGCGCGCGCGCGCGCTGCTCAATGCACTGTCGAGCGGCGACGCGCTCGCGACCGGCGACGCGCACGTGCTGATCCAGAGCGGCGACACCGCGCACGACGCGCTCACGCAGGCCGCGACGCCGGCGGGCGACGCGCAGCCCGTGATGCTGAACAACCTGTTGCGCACGAAGATCGCCGCCGCGCTGTCGGGCCTCGCGCTGGCCTCGCCCGACGTCGCCGCGCGGCGCGACGCGATCGATGCGCTGCTGAAGTCGCCCGATCCCGCGCTGAAGCCGATGATCGAACGCGCTCGCGCGAAGGAGACCGATCCCGCCCTGAAACGCCGCCTCGACGCGCTGTGGGCGATCGCCGCGCTGCACGATGCCGATCCGGCGAAACGCCTCGAAGCCGTGCGCGTGGTGGCCGCGCGCAGCGATGTCGACATGATCGAGCAGTTGCGTCCGCTCGTCGCGAAGAACGCGGACGGCAGCTTTGCCGAACCCGACGCGCGCGTGCGCGACGCGGCCCAGCACGGGCTCGACGCACTGCATGCGCTGCAGCGCCGCGCCGAGATCGTCGGCACCGTGTTCGCGGGCCTGTCGCTCGGCAGTGTGCTGCTGCTCGCGGCGCTCGGCCTCGCGATCACGTACGGGCTGATCGGCGTGATCAACATGGCGCACGGCGAATTCCTGATGATCGGTGCGTACGCAACCTATGTCGTGCAGACGCTGATCCAGCGCCACGCGCCGGCCGCGTTCGACTGGTATCCGCTCGTCGCGGTGCCGGCCTCGTTCGCGACGGCCGCACTCGTCGGCATCGTGCTCGAACGGCTCGTGCTGCGGCATCTGTACGGCCGCCCGCTCGAGACGCTGCTCGCCACGTTCGGCGTGAGCCTGATCCTGATCCAGGCGACGCGGATGCTGTTCGGCGCGCAGAACGTGCAGGTCGTGAATCCGTCGTGGATGAGCGGCGGCGTCACCGTGATGCAGAACCTGATCCTGCCGTACAACCGGCTCGCGATCCTCGCGTTCGCGCTCGCGGTAGTGGGCGTCGCATGGGCCGTGCTGACGAAGACGCGGCTCGGCCTGTTCGTGCGCGCCGTCACGCAGAACCGCCGGATGGCCGCATGCGTCGGCGTGAAGACCGCGCGCGTCGACGCCTATGCATTCGCGTTCGGCGCCGGCATCGCGGGGCTCGGCGGCTGCGCGCTGTCGCAGATCGGCAATGTCGGCCCGGACCTCGGGCAGAACTACATCATCGATTCGTTCATGGCGGTCGTGCTCGGCGGCGTCGGCCAGATTGCCGGCACCGTGCTCGGCAGCTTCGGCCTCGGCCTCGTCGGCAAGGCGATCGAACCGTTCTGGGGCGCGGTGCTGGCGAAGATCGCCGTGCTCGTGATGATCGTGCTGTTCATCCAGAAGCGTCCCCAGGGCATGTTTGCCGCGAAGGGCCGCAGCGCGGAGGCTTGACGTGACTTCCCTCACCGATTCGTTGTCGAACGCGGCCGCCGATGCGCAGCCGCACGCGCCCGCCGCGCGCACGCACGGCGGCTTCGCACTGGGCCTGCCGCCGCGCCCGGCGCTGCTGTCGCGCCGCGCATGGCTCGCGCTCGTCGCGCTGTGCCTCGCGGTCGGCATCGGCGTGCCGCTCGCGGCGCTCGTCGCGCCCGAGTCGAGCGCGTTCCATCTGTCCGCCTATGCGATGACGCTCGCCGGCAAGCTGATGTGCTATGCGATCGCCGCGCTCGCGCTCGATCTCGTCTGGGGCTACTGCGGCATCCTGAGCCTCGGCCACGGGCTGTTCTTCGCGCTCGGCGGCTATGCGATCGGCATGTACCTGATGCGCGAGATCGGCCGCGACGGCCAGTACGGCAGCGACCTGCCCGACTTCATGGTGTTTCTCGACTGGCATCAATTGCCGTGGTACTGGGCCGGCACGCAGCACCTCGCGTGGGCGCTGCTGCTGGTCGTGCTCGTGCCGGCCGTGCTCGCGTGGGTGTTCGGCTTCTTCGCGTTCCGCTCGCGCGTGAAGGGTGTCTATCTGTCGATCATCACGCAGGCGCTGACGTTCGCCGCGATGCTGCTGTTCTATCGGAACGAGACGGGCTTCGGCGGCAACAACGGCTTCACCGATTTCAAGCGGATCGCCGGCTTCCCGATCACGTCGCCCGGCACGCGTACCGTGCTGCTGCTGCTCACGTTCGCGACGCTCGTGCTCGCGTTCGTCGCCGCGCGCGCGATCGTCACGAGCAAGCTCGGCCGCGTCGTGACCGCGGTGCGCGACGGCGAGACGCGGCTGATGTTCCTCGGCTACAGCCCGCTCGCCTACAAGCTGTTCGTGTGGACCGTCTCGGCCGTGCTGTGCGGCATCGCGGGCGCGCTGTACGTGCCGCAGGTCGGCATCGTGAACCCCGGCGAGATGTCGCCCGGCAATTCGATCGAGATGGCGATCTGGGTCGCGGTCGGCGGACGCGGCACGCTGATCGGCCCGATCGTCGGCGCGTTCGCGGTGAACGGCGCGAAGAGCGTGTTTACCGCCTACTTCGCCGAATACTGGCTGTTCTTTCTCGGCCTGATCTTCGTGCTCGTGCCGCTGCTGCTGCCGCGCGGGATCATGGGCGTCGTCGAACGCGTGCTTGCGAAAGGGGAAAGCCGATGAACGGAACGGCGCTCTATCAGTTCATTCCGCCGCCGGAAGACGATCGGCATACGGTGAGCGGCACCGCGTCGATGGGCCGCGTCGCGCCCACGGGCATCGACACGTCGCACGGCACGATTCTCTATCTCGAGGACATCGACGTGAGCTTCGACGGCTTTCGCGCGCTGAACAAGCTGTCGCTCGCGATCGACGTGGGCGAGCTGCGCTGCGTGATCGGACCGAACGGCGCGGGCAAGACGACGATGATGGACGTGATCACCGGCAAGACGCGCCCCGATGCGGGCAAGGTCTTCCTCGGCCAGACGCTCGACCTCGCGCGGATGAACGAGCCCGAGATCGCACGTGCGGGGATCGGCCGCAAGTTTCAGAAGCCGACCGTGTTCGAACAGCATCCGGTGTGGGAAAACCTCGAGCTCGCGATGCAGACCGACAAGGGCTGGCTCGCGTCGCTGCGTGCGCGGCTCGACCGCGACGCGCAGGCGAAGATCGAGGAAACGCTCGCGCTGATCGGCCTCGAAAGCCACGCGTTTCGCGCGGCGGGCGAGCTGTCGCACGGCCAGAAACAGCGGCTCGAGATCGGCATGCTGCTGATGCAGCGCCCCGCGCTGCTGCTGCTCGACGAACCGGCGGCCGGGATGACCGATCACGAGACGATGGAACTCGCGGAACTGCTGAACACGTTGCGCGGCACGTGCTCGATGATGGTCGTCGAGCACGACATGGAATTCGTCGCGGCGCTCGCCGGCGACGCGGGCCGCGTGACGGTCATGGCAGAAGGCGCGGTGCTCGCGCAAGGCACGCTCGATCAGGTCAAGCGCAACGACGCCGTGATCGAGTCTTACCTCGGACGATGATGCGATGCTGAAGATCGAAGCGCTGAACCAGTACTACGGCGGCAGCCATATCCTGCGCAACGCGACGCTCGATGCCGAAGACGGCAAGCTCACCGTGCTGCTCGGCCGCAACGGCGTCGGCAAGACGACGCTGCTGCGCTGCGTGATGGGCGTCGTCGCCGCGAAAAGCGGCACCGTGTCGTGGCGCGGCGCGTCGCTCGGCACGTTGCGACCGGAGGCACGCGTGGCCGCCGGACTCGCCTACGTGCCGCAGGGCCGCGACATCTTTCCTCGATTGACCGTCGAAGAGAACCTGCTCGTCGGCGCGGCAAGCCGCAGCGCGCGCTCGAAAGTGCCCGAGCGCATCTATGCGCTGTTCCCCGTGCTGAAGGACATGCGCGCGCGGCGCGGCGGCGACCTGTCGGGCGGCCAGCAGCAGCAGCTCGCGATCGGCCGCGCGCTGATGAGCGAGCCGCAGCTGCTGATCCTCGACGAGCCGACCGAAGGCATCCAGCCGTCGATCATCCAGGACATCGGGCGCACGCTGCGGCAGCTCGTCGACGAAACGAAGATGACCGTGCTGCTCGTCGAACAGTATTACGATTTCGCGCGCTCGATCGCGGACCGCTACTGGGTGATGAGCCGCGGCGAGATCGTCGCGGGCGGCGACGCGCGCGACATGGATGCGAACGGCGTGCGCGAACTCATCGCGGTGTAGCGCGCCGCGCGACCTTCATCGTCGGCACTTCCGCGAAAGCGGCATCGGCATTATTGTTCCGGTAGCATCCGCATTCGCGCTGCCGGTTGCGCGCCGATCCGCTCCCTTCGTTTTCCTTTCGCACCGATGTCCGCCTCCGATTCCCACGCGCCGCTGTCGCGCCCCGCCGTCGCCAAGTCGTGGCGCGGCCGCCTCGAACTCGGCTTCGAACGGCAGCACACGCGCACGGCACTCGTGCATCGCTTGCACGACGGCCCGTTGCGCGTGCAGCGCCCGCTGTATCCGGAAGGCGACGCGATCTGCCATGCGGTGATCGTGCATCCGCCGGGCGGCGTCGCGGGCGGCGACCGACTCGACATCGACATCGCACTCGGCGAGGACACGCACGCGGTCCTCACCACACCGGGCGCGACGAAGTGGTACAAGTCGAACGGACTCGACGCCACGCAGCGCATCGCGATCGTGCTCGGCGAACGCGCGAAGCTCGACTGGCTGCCGCAGAACAATCTGTTTTTCGATCACGCGCACGCGTCGCTCGATTTCTCGCTGACGCTCGGCGCAGGCGCGAGCGCGATCGGCTGGGAAGCGACGCAGCTCGGCCGCCAGGCGGCCGGCGAAACCTGGGCGGCCGGGCGCGTCGCGTCGACGTCGACGCTCGTCGATGCGCACGGCCGGCCGCTCTGGACCGAGCGCGCGCTGCTCGATGCGCGCGACCCGCTGCGCGCGGCACCGCAGGGCCTCGCGGGCTTCCCCGCGTACGGCACGCTGTGGGCGGCCGGCGCCGCGTGCGACGCCGCACTCGCCGAATCGCTCGCCGAACGCATGCCGTTCGACGACGCGCTGCGCGCGGGCGCGACCTGCGTGACGCCGGGCGTCGTGCTCGTGCGCGCGCTCGCCGCGTCGATGGAAACGCTGCAGCGTCACCTCACCGACTGCTGGCTGCATCTGCGGCCGATCGTGCACGGCGCCGAGGCGCGACCGTTGCGCCTCTGGCAGACCTGAGCACGCGCACCAGTTCGGCGCGCGCCGATGCACGGCTTTCGGGCAGCACGCACGACGAATGTGCATGGAATCGCGCGCGACGTGCATGGCACGCCCCTTGCTGCTTACCGATCCGCTACGTCGCGCACGTCGAACGACACGGTGCTACGATGAGCCGCGTTCCCGCACGGGTGCCGTGTGCCGTCGAACATTACGCTTTCCTGAACGTCCGCCTTCATGAAACTGACTCCCCGAGAAAAAGACAAGCTGCTGATCTTCACGGCGGCACTGCTGGCCGAACGTCGCCGCGCACGCGGGCTCAAGCTGAACTATCCGGAGGCGGTCGCGTTCATCACGGCCGCGCTGATGGAAGCCGCGCGCGACGGCAAGACCGTCGCCGAAGTCATGCACTACGGCACGACGCTGCTCACGCGCGACGACGTCATGGACGGCGTGCCGGAGATGATTCCCGACATTCAGGTCGAAGCGACCTTCCCCGACGGCACGAAGCTCGTCACCGTCCATCACCCGATTCCGTAAGGCACCGCGCATGATCCCCGGCGAAATCCTCACCGACGACGGCGAACACGAACTGAACGCGGGACGCGCGACGATCGCGCTCGTCGTCGCGAACACCGGCGATCGGCCGGTCCAGGTCGGCTCGCACTATCACTTCTACGAAGCGAACGACGCGCTTGCGTTCGACCGCGAAGCCGCGCGCGGCTTCCGGCTGAACATCGCGGCCGGCACCGCCGTGCGCTTCGAGCCGGGCCAGACGCGCACCGTCGAGCTCGTCGCGCTCGCGGGCGATCGCGTCGTCTACGGTTTTCAGGGCAAGGTGATGGGGCCGCTCTGAGCGACGCCCGCGCTTCTCATCAGGAACAGCACGACATGACACTACGCTTGAGCCGCCGCGCGTACGCGGAAATGTTCGGGCCGACGACGGGCGACCGCGTCCGCCTCGCCGACACCGAACTGCTGATCGAGATCGAACGCGACTTCACGACCTACGGCGAGGAAGTGAAGTTCGGCGGCGGCAAGGTGATCCGCGACGGGATGGGCCAGTCGCAGCGCGTCTCGGCCGAGGTGCCCGACACGGTGATCACGAACGCGGTGATCCTCGATCACTGGGGCATCGTGAAGGCCGACATCGCGATCAAGCACGGCCGCATCGCCGCGATCGGCAAGGCCGGCAACCCCGACATCCAGCCCGGCGTGACGATCGCGATCGGTGCGGGTACCGAAGTGATCGCCGGCGAAGGGCTGATCGTGACCGCGGGCGGCATCGATACGCACATCCATTTCATCAGCCCGCAGCAGATCGACGAAGCGCTCGCGTCCGGCGTCACGACGATGCTCGGCGGCGGCACGGGGCCCGCGACCGGCACCAACGCGACGACCTGCACGCCGGGGCCGTGGCACATGGAACGGATGCTGCAGGCGGCCGACGGCTGGCCGATCAATCTCGGCTTTCTCGGCAAGGGCAATGCGAGCCGGCCGGAGCCGCTCGTCGAACAGATCGCGGCCGGCGCGATCGGGTTGAAGCTGCACGAGGACTGGGGCACGACGCCTGCCGCGATCGATACCTGCCTGTCGGTCGCCGACGATACCGACACGCAGGTCGCGATCCATACCGACACGCTGAACGAAGCCGGCTTCGTCGAATCGACGGTCGCCGCGTTCAAGGGCCGCACGATCCACACGTATCACACCGAAGGCGCGGGCGGCGGCCATGCGCCCGACATCCTGAAGGTGTGCGGCGAAGCGAACGTGCTGCCGTCGTCGACGAATCCGACGCGCCCCTACACGATCAACACGCTCGAAGAGCATCTCGACATGCTGATGGTGTGTCATCACCTCGATCCGTCGATCGCCGAGGATCTCGCGTTCGCCGAATCGCGCATCCGCCGCGAGACGATCGCGGCCGAGGACATCCTGCACGATCTCGGCGCGCTGTCGATGCTGTCGTCCGATTCGCAGGCGATGGGCCGCGTCGGCGAAGTGATCATCCGCACCTGGCAGACCGCGCACAAGATGAAGGTGCAGCGCGGCGCGCTGCCGGAAGACAGCGCGCGCAACGACAACTTCCGCGCGAAGCGCTACGTCGCGAAGTACACGATCAATCCGGCGATCACGCACGGTATCGCGCACCACGTCGGGTCGATCGAACCGGGCAAGTGGGCGGATCTCGTGCTGTGGGAACCGGCGTTCTTCGGGATCAAGCCGACGATGATCCTCAAGGGCGGGATGATCGCGCTCGCGCAGATGGGCGACCCCAACGCGTCGATTCCGACGCCGCAGCCGGTTCACTATCGCGAGATGTTCGCGACGCGCGGCGGCGCGCTGGCCCGCACGTCGCTGACCTTCGTGTCGCAACTGGCGGCCGACGCAGGCATCGCCGAGCGCTACGGGCTCGCGAAGCCGATCGTGCCGGTGCGCAATTGCCGCCAGGTCACGAAGGCCGACATGATCCACAACGCGTGGCGCCCCGCGATCAGCGTCGATCCGGAGACCTACGACGTGATCGCCGACGGCCAGCTGCTGACCTGCGAACCCGCATCCGTGCTGCCGATGGCGCAGCGCTATTTCCTGTTCTGACCGACCGTTCCCGTTTCATGCGCACGCTCGACAAACGCATTGCTCCCAACGTCCGGCTCGCCGCGTCGCTCGTCGCACGCGCACCGACGCTCACGCTGACCTACGACGCCCGCTGCAAGAGCCGGCTCGCCGCGACGCTCGACACCGGCGAAGACGTCGCCGTGCTGCTGCCGCGCGGCACGGTGCTGCGCGACGGCGACGTGCTCGTCGCCGACGACGGCGCACTCGTGCGCATCGCGGCGGCCGCCGAAACCGTGCTGCTCGTGCGCGCGGCCGATCCGCTGACGTTGATGCGCGCCGCCTATCACCTCGGCAACCGGCATACGCCGGTCGAGATCGGCGACGGCTATCTGAAGCTTGAAGCCGACCCGGTGCTCGCCGACATGCTGCGCCGGCTCGGCACGCAGGTCGAGCAGACGAGCGCGCCGTTCCAGCCGGAAGCCGGCGCATACGGCGGCGGCCACAAGCACGGACACGATGCGACGTTCGCCGAAGACTATGCGCTCGCGCAGCAGGTGTTCGGCGAACACCACGGCCACTCGCACTCGCACTCGCACTCGCACGATCACGATCACGATCACGATCACGATCATCAGCATGGTCCCGGTTGCACGCACGGCCACGGCCATGAACACCACTGAACTCGTCGCGCTGCTGCATCTCGCGTCGCCGGCATTGCCGATCGGCGCGTTCAGCTATTCGCAGGGGCTCGAAGCGGCGCTCGACGCCAATCTGATCCACGACGCGGACAGCGCGCGCGACTGGATCGCCAGCGGCCTGACCGACGTGCTCGCGCACGGCGAACTGCCGTTCCTCGCACACCAGCTCGCGCGCTGGCATGCGCACGACGCGCCCGCGCTCGCCGCCGAAAACGCATGGTTCGTCGCGAGCCGCGAATCGTCGGAACTGCGTCGCGAGACCGAGCAGATGGGCTGGTCGCTCGCGCAGCTTTGTGCGTCGCTCGAATGGGGCGACGCCGCGCGGCGCGCGACGCTCGCATCGCTGCAGCCGATCGCGCTGCCGACCGCGTTCGCCTATGCGGCCGCCGCGCACGATGCCGGCGCCGATGCGGTGCTCGCCGCCTATGCATTCGGCTGGGTCGAGAACCAGACGGCCGCCGCGCTGAAAGCCGTGCCGCTCGGCCAGCTCGCCGGCCAGCGCATCATCGTCGCACTGCGCGATGCGATCGACGCGGCCGTGCGCCGCGCGCTCGCGACGCCGGCCGATGCCGTCAACACGTTCGCGCCGCAGCTCGGCATCCTGTCCGCACGGCACGAAACGCAGTATTCGCGGTTGTTCCGCTCCTGACCTACGACCCACACTACGCCATGAACGCACCCGCTCCCTCCGTCTCCCGCCGCACCAAGAAACTGCCGCCGCTGCGCGTCGGCATCGGCGGCCCGGTCGGCTCAGGCAAGACCACGCTGCTCGAAATGCTGTGCAAGACGATGCGCGACCGGTACGACCTCGTCGCGATCACCAACGACATCTATACGAAGGAAGATCAGCGTCTGCTGACGGTCGCCGGCGCGCTGCCCGAGGAACGCATCATGGGCGTCGAGACGGGCGGCTGCCCGCACACGGCGATCCGCGAAGACGCGTCGATCAATCTCGAGGCCGTCGACCGGATGCTGTCGCGCTTTCCCGATGCCGACATCGTGTTCATCGAATCGGGCGGCGACAATCTCGCGGCGACGTTCAGCCCCGAACTGTCGGACCTGACGATCTACGTGATCGACGTCGCGGGCGGCGAGAAGATTCCGCGCAAGGGCGGCCCCGGCATCACGAAGTCCGACCTGCTCGTGATCAACAAGACCGATCTCGCGCCGCTGGTCGGCGCGAACCTCGACGTGATGGCGTCCGACACGAAAAAGATGCGCGGCGAGCGGCCTTACGTGATGACGAACCTGAAGGCGCTCGAAGGCGTCGCGGAAGTCGTCGCGTTCATCGAGAAGAAGGGATTGTTGACGGTCTGAGCGAACGGCCGGCCCACGCACGACCGGGATGGCCTCGGGGCCGGCGGCGATCTGAAATAGGCGGCGGCAGCGCGGCGCCGGCGCTGCGCAATCGCGTCGCCCCGGCTCGCCGTCAGTCGTCCTGCGTGACGGACGTGTCGCGCTCGACCGGCGGCAGCAGGGCCGCCAGCACGTCCACCGTGCGCGCGGTCGCGCCGCGATGGCGTGCCGCAAACGCCGCGGCGGCGGCGCCCATCGCAATGCGCCGCGGGTTGTCGGCAAACAGCGCGTCGAGCACGTGCGCGAGATCGAGCGGATCCGCGACCTGCAGCGCCGCGCCGGCCGCGACCGCGTCGGCCGTCGCCTGCGTGAAGTTGAACACGTGCGGCCCGATCACGACCGGCACGCCGACCGCGCATGCCTCGATCAGGTTCTGGCCGCCGAGCGGCAGCAGGCTGCCGCCGATGAACGCGACGTCGGCCGCCGCGTAGTACGCGCCAAGCTCGCCCATCGAATCGCCGAGCAGCACCTGCACGTCGTTCGGCAGCGCATCCGCGGCCGGGCGACCTGCCGCGAGCGCGGCCGCATCGGCCGCCCATGCGGAGCGCCGTACGCATTTGAGCCCTTCGCGCGCGACCAGCGACTCGACTTCCGCAAAGCGCTGCGGATGGCGCGGCACGAGCATCAGCAGCGCGCCGGGCGTGCGCATCGCCGCGAACGCCTGCAACACGAGCGCTTCCTCGTTCTCGCGCGTGCTCGCCGCGACCCACACCGGACGCTTGCCGATCGCGTCACGCCATGCATGGCCGCGCGCCGCGAGTTCCGGCGGCGTCGTCATGTCGAACTTCAGGTTGCCGAGCACCGCGACGTTGCGTGCACCGAGCGACGTCAGCCGCTCGGCATCGGCCGGGCTCTGCGCGAGCACGCGCGAGAAGCCGCCGAACACTTCCTGCGTCGCCGCACCGAACTTCGCCGCCCGCCGGCACGAACGCGCGGACATCCGCGCATTCGTCAGCACGAGCGGCACGTCCGCGCGACGGCACTCGTCGATCAGCGTCGGCCACACTTCCGTTTCCATCACGAGGCCGAGCGTCGGCCGCCATGCACGCAGAAAGCGCCGTACGGCGCCCGGCATGTCGTAGGGCAGATAGCAGCGCAGCACGCGATCGCCGAACAGCTGCTCGCCCGTCGCGCGGCCGCTCGGCGTCATGTGCGTGAGCAGGATCCGTGCGTCGGGCCGCGCGCGCATCAGCGCGTCGATCAGCGGCTGCGCGGCGCGCGTCTCGCCGACCGACACCGCATGCACCCAGATCAGCGGCGCGCGATCGTCGGGCGCGCGGCCCGCGCCGTAGCCGAAGCGCTCGCCGATATGTTCGCGATAGCCGTACTCCTTGCGCGAGCGTACGTACAGCCGCACGACGGCGAGCGGCGCGACGAGCCACCACAGCGCGCGATAGATCGTCCTCAGCATGCGTGTGCCCGGCCGTCGTGTCGATGAATATGCGCGCTCAAACCAGTGCCCTGCCCGTGAGCCGCTCGAGGATGCCGAGCGGCGCGCACTCGCGGCGCACCATCGCGTCGACGGGCAGGAAGAAGGTCTGCTCGAGCATGAACTGTCCGGACATCACAGCGTGCGAAGTCTGATCGGAGAAACATATCCACACGCTGCCCGGCGGGAACGGCATCGTCTGCTGCGGACAGGTCTTCTGATAGTCGAGATCTGCCTTCATCCCGTCGTGCAGATTCAGCATCAGATGGTCGTAGGCGCTGCGCCGCGACTTCGTCACGTGCAGCAGATTCAGCAGCCACGCGGAGCCCGGCAGCTGCGGACGGATCTTCGGCAGAAAGCGCTTCGCGACGTCCTCGAACGGCTCGCCGACGCGCCAGACGCGCGGCACGCCCGCCGGGTTCACGTTCGTGAACACGCGCAGGATCCGCTCGCCGTAGTTCGGCCGCGACGGAAACGCGTCGACGTGCAGCCGGCTGTCGTCCTTGCGCCACGACGTCTGGCGCGTCTCGACCTGCATCAGCCGCAGGCTCGTCGGCGCGACGCGCAGCTTGCCGCGGTATTCGGGAAACAGGCCGTCGACGAGCGTGCCGGCCTGCTGCTGAAAGCGCGCGACGAGCGCGCGCACGGCAGACTGCGTGACTTCGTCGCCGAGCACGCCGACGAGCGCGCCGCCGTTCGGCGCAAGACTGATGTTCTTGCGTTTCGGATCGGCGAGCGCCGGATCGAGCAGCGCTTCCTCGCCGCCTTCGATCGCGAAGCGCAGGTGCGGGAAATACAGCACCTTGCCTTCCTCGACTGCCGCCAGCAACTGCTCGCGCGGCACCGACAGCTGATGTCCGCTCCAGTCGGCGGACGAGACTTCGATGATCTGGGATTCGCTCATGATCGGTTCGCCACGAATGCGTGCGTTACAGGAGACCGAAGCCCGCGAGCGCCGACTTCACCTGCGCGATCGACGGGGGCTGCCCCGCCGTGCCGAGATTGACGACGTTCGGCGACCAGTAGCCGCCGGTTCGCCAGGCCGTCGCGAAATTGTACAGTTCGACGGTCGGGCGCTTCAGCGCGGCCGCGATGTGAACCAGACCTGTATCAACCCCGACCGTCGCGGCCGCGCCGTCGATCAGGCCGACCACGGCCGGCAGCGACAGCTTTGGCGGCACGATCGCGGCCTCGCCGAACTCCTTCGCGAGCCGCTCGCTCGTCGCGCGCTCCGCGTCGTTGCCCCACGGCAGCACGAGCGATGCGCCGCGCCGTACCAGCGCCTGGCCGAGCTCGATCCATGCGGCGTCGGGCCATTGTTTGTCCGCGCGCGAAGTCGCATGGACGAACACCACGTAGGGCACCGGCAGGTTCAGCCCGACCGAGGCGATCGCACGCGACGCATCGCGCGTGTCGAGGCCGAAATCGACGGGATCGGCCGGCGTCGGCGCCGGATCGCCGAGCGCGGCCGCGACGAGCTGCCGCGAACGCTCGACGACGTGCGTGCGCGGCGCAATCGGCACGCGCTTGCGATAGAAGAAGCGAACCGGCCATTCGTAACCGGCGCCGTCGGTCCGGTTGCCGAGGCCGACGAGCGGCCCGCGCGCCCAGCTCGCGACCCACGCCGTCTTGATCAAGCCCTGGCAGTCGATCACGAGATCGTAGTGCTCGGCCGCGAGCTGCTTGCGAAACGCGCGGATCTCGCGCCACGTCGCGCCGGAGAACGGCTGCTTGCGCCAGCGGCGCAGCGAGAACGGCAGCACGTTGCGCACGCCGTCGACGAGCTTCACGAGATCGACGAAGCTTTCTTCGACGAGCCAGTCGATCTGCGCATCGGGATGGCGACGCCGGATATCGGCGATCACCGGCATGTTGTGCACGACGTCGCCCAGCGACGACACGCGCACGATCAGGATCTTTTGCACGCTGAAAAAACGCCGGCAGACGGCCGGCGACAGGCATAAAGACGCGATTTTATCGCGCCCGGCGCCGCAGATTGACAAAAAGCGGCGCACGCGTCACGCGCACGCCGCTTTTTGGGGAGAAGGCGACCGGTCAGGGCGACCGATGCGCCGCCCGATGCCCAGGTCAGAACGGCAGCTTCACGTCCGGCTTCGCGGCCGTCAGCACACGGCGGAAGTCGTCCTGAATGCGCTTCAGGCCGTCCTGCGTCTCGGCCTCGAAGCGCAGCACGACGACCGGCGTCGTGTTCGACGAACGCGCGAGCCCGAAGCCGTCCGGATACTCGACACGCAGGCCGTCGATCGTCACGACTTCGTCCGCGCCGTCGAACTTCGCTTCTTTCTGCAGCTTTTCGATCAGGCTGAAGTTCTCGCCCTCTTCCAGTTTCAGCTGCAGTTCCGGCGTGCTCATCGCATCGGGCAGCGCGTTCAGCACGGCGCTCGGGTCGGCCGTCTTCGCGACGATCTCGAGCAGGCGCGCGCCCGTGTAGAGGCCGTCGTCGAAGCCGTACCAGCGATCCTTGAAGAACACGTGGCCGCTCATCTCGCCCGCGAGCGGCGCGCCGGTCTCGCGCAGCTTCGCCTTCACCAGCGAGTGGCCGGTCTTCCACATCAGCGGCTCGCCGCCCTTCGACTTCACCCATTGCGCGAGGTGGCGCGTGCACTTCACGTCGTAGATGATCTGCGCGCCCGGATTGCGCGACAGCACTTCCTCGGCGAACAGCATCAGCTGGCGATCCGGATAGATGATCTGGCCGTCCTTCGTGACGACGCCGAGACGGTCGCCGTCGCCGTCGAACGCGAAGCCGAGCTCGGCGTCCGTGTCCTTCAGCGCCTGGATCACGTCCTGCAGGTTTTCCGGGTGAGCCGGATCGGGGTGATGGTTCGGGAACGTGCCGTCGATGTCGGTGAAGCGCTCGACCAGCGTGCAGCCGAGCGCCTTGAACAGGCGCGTCGCGAGCGGGCCGGCGACGCCGTTGCCCGCGTCGACGACGAGCTTCAGCGGGCGCGCGAGCTTCACGTCGCCGACGATGCGGTCGATGTACGCGTCGGCCACGTCGTGCTCTTCGTACGTGCCGCTGCCGCTCTCGAAGCGCTCGTCGACGATGCGGCGGTACAGCGCCTGAATCTGCTCGCCGTAGATCGCCGCGCCGCGCAGCACCATCTTGAAGCCGTTGTAGTCGGGCGGGTTGTGGCTGCCGGTGACGACGATGCACGAATCGACGCGGCGCTCGCCGCCCTTCAGCGCGAGCGGCACGCTCGCCGCGAAGTAGCCGACCGGCGTCGGGACCATGCCGATGTCGACGACGTCGACGCCTGCCGCACGCAGCCCGTCGGCGAGCGCGCCGACGAGCTCGGGCCCGGACAGGCGGCCGTCGCGCGCGACGACGACCGCGTCGCCGCCCTGCGCGCGCACTTCGCTGCCGAACGCGCGGCCGATGCTGCGCGCCGTGTCGGCGTCGAGCGTCTTGCCGACCACGCCGCGGATGTCATATGCCTTGAAGATGGATTGGGAGATCATCGATTCTCTCTCGGTTGCGTGCATGGAAAATAGTCTGGCCGCCTCTCGCCGGTGCCGGCGCATGCTACACGCAGGCCCCGCGCGGAACAACGGACGGGACGGCTGGCGCGGCCCCGATCCCACTTATAATCGCGGGTTTCGATGACGTGCATACCGCCCATTTTAATGCGTAGTCGCTCCGCCGCCTTCCTGCCGCCAGCCGGCGCCCTGCCGGCCGCCCCGCGCGCGCGCGGCCGCCTAGCCGCCGCATGCTGAAGCGATTCGGCAACCCGGACGTCGCGAAAGCCGTCGCGAACCTCGTCTGGCTGGGGCTCGAACGGCTCACGCAGATCGGCGTCGCGATCGCGATCAGCGGGCTGCTGGCCCGTTATTTCGGGCCGGACGTGTTCGGCAAGTGGCAGTATGCGAATACGCTGCTCCTCGTGCTGGCGCCGCTGACCTGGGTGTGCGGCGCGGAAATTCTGGTGCCGACCATCGTGCAGCGCCCGCCGGCCCAGCTCGGCGCCGTGCTCGGCAGCGCATTCGCGCTGCGCATCGGCGTGTCGGTCGCCGCGCTCGTCGCGACGTGGATCGCGATCGCCGCCGGCGCGTTCGATCCGCTCGTCGGCGCGATGCTGGCCGGCCTTGCCGTCACGATGGTGTTCCGCGAGCCGTTCGTCGGCGTGATCAACGCCTGGCTGCAGAGCATGACGTACAGCAAGCCGCAGCTCGTGACCAGCATGTTCACCGCGCTCGCGAAGGCGCTGCTCGTCTGGCTGCTGGTGCGCGCCGCCGCCGCGCCCGCCCGCTTCGCGTGGCTGTGGGCGCTCGAGGCGGCCGCGATCGGTTTCGTGCTGCTGCTGTACTACCGTCATCGTAACGGCGGCTCGCTCGGCTGGACGTTCGACAAACCGCTGTTCCGGCATTTCGCGACGGCGGGCACCGTGTTCTGGCTCGGGCTGATCTGCATGTACCTGTTCCTGAAGCTCGACCGGCTGATGCTCGAACGCCACGTGTCGTTCGCCGACCTCGGCCGGTACGCTGCCGCACAACAGCTCAACGAGAACTGGATCACGCTCGCGCTGATGCTTGCGCAAACCATCGCGCCCGCGTTCGTCTACCGCGTGCAGGACCTCGCGCGACTGCGCCGCAACATCGTCCGGCTCATCGCGATGACCGCCGCGCTGATGACGGCCGGCGCGCTCGTGCTCGATGCCGCCGCGCCGCTGATCGTAGGCAAGGTGTTCGGACGCGGCTACGAGGCGTCGGTCGACATCTTCCGCTGGGCCGTGTGGCTGTCCGTGCCTGCCGGGATCGAGGCGATAGGCAATCTTATCGTGCTCAAATATCAAGCAAAATTCGTGTTGCTCGCGAAATGGGCGCTCGCGCTCGCGATCGCCGCGCTCGCGAACTGGCTCGCGATCCCGCGGCTCGGGCTGTACGGCGCGCTCGTCGGCCTCGCCGCCGGCTACGCGGCCGCCGCGGCCGTCAACTTTTATTACATTCGTTTCAAACTGCGTTCATGACGTCCCCCGCTTCCGCGCCGCCGCTCGACGACGTCGCCGTGCTGATGCCGGCCTACAACGGGCACGACGACGTCGTGCGCACGCTCGCGTCGTTCCGCGAGGATGCGCGCGTGCACGTGCTGATCGTCGACGACGGCAGCACGCCGCCGATCGTCGCGCCCGCGATCGCGGGCCTCGTTATCGAGGTGCTGCGCATGCCGCACAACGTCGGCATCGAGCGCGCGCTCGAAGCCGGCATCGAGGCGCTCGCGCAGCGCGGCTTCCGCTATGCCGCACGCATCGACGCCGGCGATCTCGCCGCGCCGCAGCGCCTCGCGAAGCAGCGCGCGTTTCTCGACGCGCACCCGCGCGTCGCGTGCGTCGGGATGTGGACGCAGGTCGTGTCGCGCGCCGGCGAACCGCGCTTCATGCTCACGCCGCCCGCCGATCCGCGCACGCTGCGCCGCACGCGCTTTCTGCGCTCGCCGCTCGTGCATCCGTCGGTCATGCTACGCATCGACGCCGTGCGCGAGGTCGGCAACTACCGCGCGAAGTACCGCGCGGCCGAGGATCTCGATCTTTTTTTACGGTTAATGCAACGCTACGATTGCGCGAACCTGCCCGAACTCGGCCTCTATTACGAGCTCAACGAGGGCGGAATCAGCGCGACGAAGCGTCGCCGCCAGCTGATGTCGACGCTCGCGCTGCTGCTGCGCCACTTCAACGCGCTGAATCCGTACGACTGGGCCGGCCTCGCGAAGAACCTGCTGCACTTCGTGACGCCGTATCGGACGCTGCAACGCATCAAGCAGACGCTGTTCGCCGCGCGGCCGTCCGCCTAGCGCGCAGGGCATTTTCGACGCTTTATTTTTTCTTTTTTTCATGTCCGCCACTTCCCCGCTGCGCATTGCGCTCGTCTGCAACACGGCCTGGGCGATCTACACGTATCGGCACGGGCTGATCCGTGCGCTCGTCGCGCATGGCGCCGACGTGATCGTGATCGCGCCGCACGACCGCACCGTGCCGCTGCTCGAGCAGATGGGCTGCCGCTACGTGGCGCTCGCGATTGCGTCGAAAGGCACGAGCCCGCGCGAGGATCTCGGCACGCTCGCCGCGCTGGTTCGCCACTACCGCGCGCTGCAGCCCGATCTCGTGTTTCATTACACGATCAAACCGAACATCTACGGCTCGGTCGCCGCGTGGCTCGCGCGCGTGCCGTCGATCGCAGTGACGACCGGGCTCGGCTACGTGTTCATCCAGAAAAGCCGTGCGGCGAGCATCGCGAAGCGGCTGTACCGGTTCGCGTTTCGCTTTCCGCGCGAGGTGTGGTTCTTGAATCGCGACGACCTTGCAACCTTCACCGATGAACGGTTGCTCGCGCACCCGGAACGCGCGCGGCTTCTGCACGGCGAAGGCGTCGATCTCGAACAGTTCGCGCCGGTACCGCTGCCCGGCGGCGACGCACCGGTGTTCATCCTGATCGGCCGGCTGCTGTGGGACAAGGGCGTGCGCGAATACGTCGAGGCCGCGCGTATCGTGCGCGCGCGCCATCCGAATACGCGCTTTCAGCTGCTCGGGCCGCTCGGCGTCGACAACCCGAGCGCGATCGGCCGCGCCGACGTCGATGCGTGGGTTGCCGAAGGCATCGTCGAGTATCTCGGCGAAGCGCACGACGTGCGTCCGCACATCGCAGCCGCCGACTGCGTCGTGCTGCCGTCGTACCGCGAAGGCGTGCCGCGCACGCTGATGGAAGCGTCCGCGATGGGGCGCCCGATCGTCGCGACCGACGTGCCGGGCTGCCGCGACGTCGTCGCCGACGGCGAAACGGGCTTCCTGTGCGGCGTGCGCGATAGCGCGAGCCTCGCCGAGCAATTGATGCGCATGATCGACATCGGAACGGCCGGACGCGAGGCGATGGGCCAGCGCGGCCGGCGCAAGGTCGCGGCCGAGTTCGACGAGCAGCAGGTCGTCGAACGCTACCGGCATACTGTTCGTACGCTGACGGGCATTACCTTTTGAAGGAGTACATCCGCAATGAGCGCTAAAGGCACCATCCTCGTTACCGGCGGCGCGGGCTATATCGGCTCGCACACGGCCGTCGAGCTGCTCGACAACGGCTACGACGTCGTGATCGTCGACAACCTCGTCAACAGCAAGGCCGAAGCCGTGCGCCGCATCGAGCGCATCACCGGCAAGCAGCCCGCGTTCCATCAGGTCGACGTCTGCGACGAAGCCGCGCTCGCGAAAGTGTTCGACGCACATCGGATCACCGGCACGATTCACTTCGCGGCGCTGAAGGCCGTCGGCGAGTCGGTTGCGAAGCCGCTCGAGTACTACCAGAACAATCTCGGCGGGCTGCTGACCGTGCTCAAGGTCATGCGCGCGCGCAACGTGAAGCAGTTCGTGTTCAGCTCGTCGGCGACCGTGTACGGCGTGCCCGAGCGCTCGCCGATCGACGAATCGTTCCCGCTCTCCGCAACGAATCCGTACGGCCAGTCGAAGCTGATCGCCGAGCAGATCCTGCGCGATCTCGAGGTGTCCGATCCGTCGTGGCGGATCGCGACGCTGCGCTATTTCAACCCGGTCGGTGCGCATGCGAGCGGGCTGATCGGCGAGGATCCGGCCGGCATTCCGAACAACCTGATGCCCTACGTCGCGCAGGTCGCGGTGGGCAAGCTCGAGAAGCTGCGCGTGTTCGGCTCCGACTATCCGACGCCCGACGGCACCGGCGTGCGCGACTACATCCACGTCGTCGATCTCGCGAAGGGGCACATCGCCGCGCTCGATGCGCTCGTGAAGCGCGACGCGAGCTTCGTCGTGAACCTCGGCACCGGCCAGGGCTACAGCGTGCTCGAAGTCGTGCGCGCGTTCGAAAAGGCGTCGGGACGCCCGGTGCCGTACGAGATCGTCGCGCGCCGCCCGGGCGACGTCGCCGAATGCTATGCGAACCCGCAAGCAGCCGCCGACATCATCGGCTGGCGTGCGACGCTCGGCCTCGACGACATGTGTGCCGACCACTGGCGATGGCAGGAGGCGAACCCGCGCGGTTTTGTATAATCCGCTGTCCATTTTTCGAGCGATCCCATGCTCAGCTTCGCGTCCGGCTTCATCGTTTCCCTGCTCGTTACGCTGTTCATCGTGCGCTATGCGCATCTGCACGAGAAATTCTCGATCGACAGCGATCTGGCCGGCGTGCAGAAATTCCACGTGCGGCCCGTGCCGCGCGTGGGGGGCATCGGGATCCTTGCAGGCGTCGTCGT
Source organism: Burkholderia sp. BC1 (assembly GCF_052683555.1). NCBI lineage: Bacteria > Pseudomonadati > Pseudomonadota > Betaproteobacteria > Burkholderiales > Burkholderiaceae > Burkholderia > Burkholderia sp. BC1. The sequence goes on along the minus strand of NZ_JBQYLP010000055.1, from coordinate 7,591 downwards.
AGCCGCGCTGGTGCTGTCGCGGCGCTATCCGACGATTTCCGGCAGCATTCTCGGGATCGTCGCGTGCGGGCTGCCGGCGTTCCTGTCCGGGCTCGTCGAAGATCTGACGAAGCGCGTGTCGCCGCGCGCGCGGCTGCTGTGCACGATGGCCGCGGCAGCGCTCGCGTTCTGGCTGCTCGGGATCGCAGTGAAGCGCATCAGCGTGCCGCCGCTCGATTTCCTGCTCGGCTACGTGGCCATCTCGGCGTTCATCACCGTGCTCGCAGTGGCCGCGCTCGCGAATGCGATCAACATCATCGACGGCTTCAACGGGCTCGCGTCGATGGTCAGCTTCATGATGTTCGCGTCGCTCGCGTATGTCGCGTTCCACGTCAACGATCCGGTCGTGATGTCGGCGTCGATCATCATGATGGGCGCCGTGCTCGGGTTCTTTCTGTGGAATTTTCCGGCCGGGCTGATCTTTCTCGGCGACGGCGGGGCGTATTTCATCGGCTTCATGCTCGCGGAACTCGCGATCCTGCTCGTGATGCGCAATCGCGAGGTGTCCGCTTGGTATCCGGTGCTGCTGTTCATGTATCCGATCTTCGAGACGTGCTTCTCGATCTATCGGAAGAAATTCATTCGCGGAATGTCGCCGGGGATTCCCGATGGCGTGCACCTGCATATGCTCGTGTACAAGCGGCTGATGCGGTGGGCCGTGGGGACCAGGCATGCGCATGATCTGACGCGAAGGAATTCGCTGACTTCACCTTATCTGTGGCTGCTGTGCCTCGTGGCCGTGATTCCGGCTACGCTGTTCTGGCGGCATACGGTGCATCTGTTTGTGTTTGTCGTGCTGTTTGCGTTTACCTACGTGTGGCTTTATTTGAGCATCGTGCGGTTCAGGGTGCCTAGGTGGATGGTCATCAGAAAGGAAAAGCGCGGACATTGAACGCGGAAGTACCGCCCGACGAGCGACTACGCAAACAGGGCAAGAGAGAACTCAACATCATGCGAGTGCCCGTACGGCACTCGCGTCTCATAGAAGGTAGATTTTCATGTGCGGCATTGTCGGCGCAGTTGCGCAGCGTAATATCGTTCCGGTGCTGATCGAAGGATTGCGGCGCCTCGAATACCGTGGCTACGATTCGTGCGGCGTCGCCGTGCTCGAAGCGGATGCGCCCAAGCGCGCGCGCAGCGTCGCGCGCGTCGCCGATCTCGACGCGCAGGTTCGCGACTCGCACCTCGAAGGCACGACCGGCATCGCGCATACGCGCTGGGCGACGCACGGCGCGCCCGTCACGCACAACGCGCATCCGATCTTCTCGTCCGGCGCGCTCGCGCTCGTGCACAACGGCATCATCGAAAACTTCGAGCCGCTGCGCGACGCACTGCGCGCGAAAGGCTACGAGTTCGTGTCGCAAACGGACACCGAAGTGATCGCGCACCTCGTGCACAGCCTCTATCGCGGCAATCTGTTCGACGCCGTGCGCGAAGCGGTGCAGCAGCTGCACGGCGCGTATGCGATCGCGGTGATCCACAAGGACCAGCCGCATACGGTCGTCGGCGCGCGTCAGGGCTCGCCGCTCGTGGTGGGCCACGGCGACGGCGAGAACTTCGTCGCGTCCGACGCGCTCGCGCTCGCCGGCAGCACCGACCGCTTCACGTTCCTCGAGGAAGGCGACGTCTGCGAGCTGTCGCTCGACGGCGTCAAGATCGTCGATCGCCACGGCGCGCTCGCGCAGCGCGAGATCCGCGTGGTCAGCGCCTACGGCGGCGCGGTCGAACTCGGCCCGTATCGCCACTTCATGCAGAAGGAGATCTTCGAGCAGCCGCGCGCGATCGGCGACACGGTACCGCAGACGGACGCGTTCGACGCGACGCTGTTCGGCGACGCCGCGCCCGCCGCGTTCGCGCAGATCGACAGCCTGTTGATCCTCGCGTGCGGCACGAGCTACTACTCGGGGCTGACCGCGAAGTACTGGCTCGAGTCGATCGCGAAGATCCCGACGCAGGTCGAGATCGCGAGCGAATACCGCTATCGCGACTCGGTGCCGAACCCGCGCCAGCTCGTGCTGGTGATCTCGCAGTCCGGCGAAACGGCCGACACGCTCGCCGCGCTCAAGCACGCGCAGGCGCTCGGCCACACGCACACGCTCGCGATCTGCAACGTCGCAACGAGCGCGATGGTGCGCCTGACCGGCATGCAGTTCCTCACGCACGCGGGCACCGAGATCGGCGTCGCGTCGACGAAGGCATTCACGACGCAGCTCGTCGCGCTGTTCGTGCTCGCCGCGACGCTCGGCAAGCTGCGCGGGCACGTCGACGCCGCGCAGGAAACGGAATATCTGAAGCAGCTTCGCCATCTGCCGGCCGCGCTGAACAGCGTGCTCGCGCTCGAGCCGCAGATCATCGCGTGGGCCGACGAATTCGCGCGCAAGGAAAACGCGCTGTTCCTCGGCCGCGGGCTGCACTACCCGATCGCGCTCGAAGGCGCGCTGAAGCTGAAGGAAATCTCGTACATCCACGCGGAGGCGTACCCGGCCGGCGAGTTGAAGCACGGTCCGCTCGCGCTCGTCACCGAAGCGATGCCGGTGATTACCGTTGCGCCGAACGACACGCTGCTCGAGAAGCTGAAATCGAACATGCAGGAAGTGCGTGCGCGCGGCGGCGAGTTGTACGTGTTCGCCGATGCGGACACGCAGATCGTCAACGGCGACGGTCTGCACGTGATCCGGATGCCCGAGCACTACGGGCCGTTGTCTCCGGTTCTGCACGTAGTGCCGCTGCAGCTGCTCGCGTATCACACCGCATGCGCGCGCGGCACCGATGTCGACAAGCCGCGGAACCTTGCGAAGTCGGTGACGGTTGAGTAACGCATTGCGCTGGCGCATACCGGGATGGCAGCGCAACGCCGTCCCGGTACTTTATCGAGCCTCGCAACTAGAGACGCGCGCGCCGGCATGAAGTCTCGTCACATACGAGGCCAAATCCCGAATAGACTTGCGGGCACCGGCTACCGCTTGTGCTCGTGCGCGGTCCCCATCGTCTCCGAAGCACCATTAATCCGCTGATGCCGCACGTACTGCCGCCGGCACGCTTTGCAACATAGGCGTCGACGCTGTCTGATACTCCGGCACCCAGCGTCGCAGATCGCGCCGCACCTCGTCGTCGGTCAGCACACGATGCTGCATCAGCCACGGCAGTAGTTCGTCGAGCAGGTTGCCGGGCACTTCGCGGGCACGCGCGATCCGCAGCTTCGGGTGCGGCGTGCGCGTCGTCGTCTCGTCGTCCGCAAGCAGTTCCTCGTAGAGTTTTTCGCCCGGACGCAAGCCGGTGAATTCGATGCGAATCTGCTCCTCGGAAAATCCGTAGAGACGGATCAGGTCGCGCGCGAGATCGACAATCTTGACCGGTTCGCCCATGTCGAGAATGAAGATCTCGCCGCCGCGTCCCATGCTCGACGCCTGCAGCACGAGCTGCGACGCCTCGGGGATCGTCATGAAGAATCGCGTGATTTCCGGGTGCGTGACCGTCACCGGGCCGCCCTTCGCGATCTGCTGCTGGAACTTCGGAATCACGCTGCCGGCGCTGCCGAGCACGTTGCCGAAACGAACGGTCTCGAACTGCGTGCGCCCGCTCGTCTGCTGCAGCGCCTGACACGCCATTTCGGCAAGGCGCTTGCTCGCACCCATCACGTTGGTCGGATTGACCGCCTTGTCGGTCGAGATCAGTACGAAGTGGCGGACGTCGTGGCGGATCGCCGCGCGCGCCACGCGATACGTGCCGAGCACGTTGTTGCGCAGCGCCTGCCATGCGTTGTGCTCCTCCATCAGCGGCACGTGCTTGTATGCGGCCGCATGGAACACGATGTGTGGCGCATAGCGCGACATCACCTGGTCGAGCAGCAGCGAATCCTTCGCGTCGCCGATGATCGGCACGACCGGCTGATCGGGGAAGCGCTCGCGCAATTCCTCGACGAGGCGGTACATCGCGTATTCGGACAGATCGAACGCGACGAGTTGCGCCGGCGCGAAGCGCAGGATCTGCCGGCACAGCTCGGAGCCGATCGAACCGCCGGCGCCGGTGACCATCACGACGCGGCCGCGCAGCAGCGCTTCGACGTGCGGCGTGTCGATCGTTACTGCTTCGCGACCGAGCAGGTCTTCGAGATCGATGCTGCGCACCTGGGACAGGAAGCCCTGCCCCGGCATCAGCGCAGTCAGCGACGGCAGCACCATCGCCTTCACGCCCGCGCGCACGCACAGCGTCGCGACGCGTCGCTGCGTTTCGACGGACGCCGACGGAATCGCGATGATCGCGTATTCGACCTTCATCGCTTCGGTCCAGTGCTTCAGGTCGTTGAACGAGCCGAGCACCTTGTAGCCGTAGATTTCGCGGCCCTGCTTCGTCACGTCGTCGTCGAGCAGGCCGACGAGCCGCCATTCGCCGGAACGGGACAGCTCGCGCGCGAGATTCGCGCCGGCCGTGCCTGCGCCGAGGACCAGAATCGGCTTGCCTTTGCCGACGAGACCGCCGTACAGGTAGTACTCCTTCGTCGCGCGATACAGTGCGCGGGCGCCACCCATCGCCAGGAACAGAATCAGCGGCGACACGAGCAGGACCGAGCGGGGAATGATTGGGTGCGGCTGGAACATCACAGCGCCGATCATCGCGATCACGCCGCCGCCGACCACTGCTTTCGCGATGCGCATCAGGTCGGGCAGGCTCGCGAATACCCATAGCCCGCGATACAGGCCGAAGCCTTGGAACATCAGCGCGTAAACGGGCAGTACCCACGTCAGCGCCATGAGCGCGCCGCTCAGGAAATCATGCGGAATGCTGCCGTTGAAACGGACGAGATAGGCAAACAACCATGCGGCAACAACCGCCGTCAGGTCGAACAGGAAAGCACTCAATGACAGCCAAGATGCTTTGGAACGCAACATCGGCGGGAGACCTCAAGAATTGTTTTCGGCGGCCGCTTGATGCCGGCGCCAGCGCATGTCGATCAACCATCCGAACCACGCCAGGACGCCATACCACGCGAGGAACGACAGCCATTGCTGCAGTTCGGGGCGACCCGTTGCCCACATGGCGACAATTATGCCCGCGAGCATGATGACGTACCAATAAAGAGCAGTCCGACCGTGGCTGACGCCCGACCGAACCATCCTTTGATAATAGTGCTCACGGTGCGCTTGCCAGAACTTTTCGCCACGTAACAGACGTCGCAAAAGTGTTACAGATGCATCGGCAATAAAGGGCGCGAACACCATCGCAGGGAACCAGATTGGCCAGACATCGGTACGCCAACCCCAGTAGCCCAGCGCGCTGGCCAAGAATCCGAGGGGAATCGAGCCGGCGTCGCCCAGAAACAGCCTGGCCGGGTGGAAATTAAGTAGAAGGAAGCCCAGCGCCGCGCCGGCCACCGCCGCGGCCGCCACGACGAGATCCGGCGACGTATAGGCGCCGCCAAGCGCCGCGACCGCGTATCCGCCGAAGCCGAACAGTGCCATGCCGCCCGCGAGGCCGTCGGCGCCGTCCATGAAGTTGTACAGGTTCGTCAGCCAGACCATTGCGAAGCCCACGCCGGCAAGCAGCCACCACGGTGCGTGGGCCGGGAATACGACGATTAGAGCGACGACTGCGGCGAGGTGGGCCGAGAATCGCACGCGGGCCGGCAGTCCGCGCCGGTCGTCGATCTGCGACATCGCAGCCAGCCCCGCGGCGGCGATTGCGATCAGCCATAGTCTCGGCGCCAGCGTGAGCAGCACAACGACACAGACGGGCACAATGCCCCATCCGCCGACACGCGGCGTCGGCAGCGTATGAAGCGAACGATCGTTCGGAATATCGGTGGCAAGGCGCCAGGCCAACCCGGTGGCGAGCAATATGCGGAGAATCGTCGTCGAAGCAAATGCGGCGGCCAAAGCCACCGCGACCGCGGTGAGCCAGGTGGGATTCGCGAGAAACATGTGGCTTTTATTTTCGTGTGTCGCGCGAACGATACCATGCGGCGGTCGCTTCGAGGCCTTGGCGGGTCGTATAGGGCGGCTGCCAGTCCAGCACACGTCTGATCCGGTCGGTATCGAGTTGCAGACTGCCTGTCAGGCGATCGATAGTCGCACTACGACCGGTCAGCTTTCCGAGCGCACGCAACAGCGCCTGCGGCACCGCGATTAGCCTCGCCGGCTTGCCAAGCGCGTCGCCAACGAGGCGCAGCAGGCCCGCGACTGTCGGCGCGTCGTCGTCGGCGACGTGAAAGCATTCACCGGCCGCGCGCGGGTCGATTGCGCAACGCAGCAGCGCGTCGGCGAGATTGTCGACGTAGACGATGCTGCGACGCGCTGCGACCGCGCCGAGCGGCAACGGCATCCCGCGCGCGACCGCGTCCATCATCCGCAGGAAGTTAGCACGGACGAACGGGCCATAGACGAGCGGCGGACGAACAACGACGACATCGAGCCCCGCCGACGCGCCGAACTGCGCGAGCTGCCGTTCCGCCCGCAGCTTCGAACGACCATATGCATCCTGTGGCTGGGGCTCGAACGCTTCCGACAGAGGTACTCCGCCGTCGCCCTCTCCAATCGCCTTGATGCTGCTCGCGAACACGATGCGGCGCACGCCGTGATGGCGTGCAGCGTCGGCGAGACGCAGCGTGCCGGCAACGTTGGTTGCATCGAACGCAGCGTCGGGATCGGCGGACTCGTCACGCATGACGTGCACGCGTGCGGCGAGATGGATCACGCAATCAGTGACAAGGTCGGCGGGCCACGCTTCATCCACACCCGCGAAATCGGCGGTGTCGTGGACCCATTCGCGCACGCCGTCGATGCAGCCGCCCGGACGTCGCACCAGCGCGGTAACCGTATGGCCGGCCTGCAGCGCGAGTCGGCAAACTGCCCGGCCAACGAAGCCGTTCGCGCCAGTGACGACGAGATGACTCACCAGAGCCTCCAGCCGAAGCGGTTGTAGAACTTGAAGGCCGACGCGGCGAACATGCGGATGTGCGCGAAGCCCTTGCGCGACGCACCACCACCGTGATGGATCACACGCACCGACGGGACATACGCGACGCGGGCAACCTCGTGCGCACGCAAGCTCAGGTCGTAGTCCTCAAAGTAGAGAAAGTAGCGCGGATCAAATCCTTTTAGCGCTTTGAGCGGAACAGTCCGGAACAACATGAAGCAACCGCTTACGATGGGGGGATCCCAGACCACGTCGAATTCGTTGATCCGATCCTGCATCTCATAGCGCGCAAGTCGACGCGCAAACCACTTTCTCCACGACACTGGCAAGAAGCCGCGCACAAAGAGATCGAGTAACGCTGGGTATCGCCTGCACAAATACTGGGTCTGCCTTGCGTCGTCGCCGATCCATGGCGACAGCAGCGCCACCTCCGGATTGACATCAAGAAAATCGAGCGCGTGTACCAGCGCGTCGGGCTCGAGGTCAATATCGGGATTCAAAACTAGGTGGTATCTGCTTCGAGCCGTGTCAATTGCGAGATTATGACCTCGTCCGTACCCGACGTTGCCGTGCCCCGCGAACACCTCGTATGCGGATTTCGGCGATGGTGATCAATCGTTTCGGCGAACGTGATCAGTCT
>NZ_JBQYLP010000054.1:0-39196 GCF_052683555.1 Burkholderia sp. BC1 | reverse complement strand
TCCGTCGGATTCACCGTCGGAACCGAAGGTGCGGTCGTATCGATCGTCAGATCAAACGCCGTACTTGGCGTGCTCACGTTGCCCGACGAATCCGTTGCCGTGACTGTCAGGCTATGTGCACCTTCGCCCAGTGCACTCGCGGGCGTGAAGCTCCAGTTGCCCGATGCATCGGCCGTCGTCGTACCCAGCAACGTCGTACCGTCGAATACGTTAATCGTGCTGCCCGCTTCGGCCGTACCGCTCAAGGTCGGCGTCGTGTCGTCCGTCGATCCACCACTGGTCAACGCGCCTACTATCGAGCCGGCATCGTCAGCAACGCTGACAATGATCGGCGCCGCCGGCGCCGTCACATCGCCCGTCACCGTCACCGATGCAGACGGGCTCGTGTTGCCTGCCGCATCGCTGGCCGTCACCCCGATTTGCGTGCCGAGCGGCAGCGGCGTCGAGGGCGTGTACGTCCACGTGCCACTCGGGTCGGCCGTCACCGTCGCATCCGGCACGCCATCCCCATTCGTGTCGATCTGAATCGTCGCACCGGCCTCGGCCGTACCCGACAGAGAAGTACCATCCGTCGGATTCACCGTCGGCGCCGAAGGCGCAGTCGTATCGACCGTCAGACCGAACGCCGCGCTGGGCACGCTCACGTTCCCCGACGAATCCGTTGCCGTGACCGTCAAGCTATGCGTGCCTTCACCGAGGCCCGTCGTAGGTGTAAAACTCCAGCTCCCTGATGCGTCTGCCGTCGTCGTGCCCAGCAGCGCCGTGCCGTCGTAGATATTGATCGTGCTACCCGCCTCCGCGGTACCCGCGAGCGTCGGCGTCGTATCGTCGGTGCTGCCCCCGGAAACGATTGCGCCGAGGACCGAACCAACGTCGTCCGTCACGCCTGCAATAACCGGTGCAGCAGGCGCCGTGACATCGCCGGTCACGGTCACCGATGCGGCAGGACTCGTATTCCCCGCCGCATCGCTTGCCGTCACACCGATTTGCGTGCCCACAGGCAACGGCGTCGAAGGCGTATATGTCCACGTGCCACTCGGGTCGGCCGTCACCGTCGCATCCGGCACGCCATCCCCATTCGTATCGATCTGAATCGTCGCGCCCGCTTCCGCCGTGCCCGACAGCGACGTGCCATCCGTCGGATTCACCGTCGGCGCAACCGGCGCCGTCGTATCGACCGTCAGACCGAACGCCGCACTCGGCGCACTGACGTTGCCGGCGATGTCGGTCGCGGTCACCGTAATCGCGTGCAGGCCCTCACCGAGCGCCGCGGCGGGCGTCAAGGTCCAGTGCCCCGACGCATCGGCCGTCGTCGTACCGATCAGCGTCGTACCGTCGTAGACGTTGATCGTGCTGCCGGCTTCGGCCGTCCCGCTCAGCGTCGGCGTCGTATCGTTCGTCGCGCCGCCGCTGACGATCGGATGCTGCGCATCGTCGCTGACCGCCGTGATCGCGGGCACGCCCGGCACCACCGTGTCGACAACCACGCCGACTGCAGCCGGCGCGCTGCTATTGCCGTTGGCGTCGGTCTGCGTGACGGAGATCTGATGGCTGCCGTCGGGCAGCGTGCCGGGCGTATACGACCAGCGCCCGCCGGCATCGGCGGTGACCGTCCCGACCGGCTGTCCATCGATGAAGATCGTCACCTTCGCGTTCGGCTGCGCGCCCGAGCCCGTGATCGTCGGCGTGCCGTGACGCGTCACGACGCTCGCGTTTCCGCCGATCGACTGCTCGGCAACCGACTCGATCGTGAGCCGTCCGGGCGCCGAGCCGCCGCCCAATCCGCCCACACCGGAGCCGCCGCCACCGTCGCCGAGTATCCCGAGCAGCGCGCCGGTCGACAGCCCGTCGCCGATCGGCGCATATGCGACGGCCGACTCGACGATGCCGTCGCCGCTCGCCTGCAGCGCGGGCCCGAACTGGACGAGCAAACGCCCGTCGTCCTGCACGAACACGAGATTGTGATAGTCCGCGCCGTTTTCGAAGAACGCCTGTACGCGCAGCGTCCTGCCATCCTTGAATTCGACGATCAGGTCGTTCCCGGACCGCGCGTAATTGGCGACGTCCTCCTTATGCGCCGACAGCAGGAAATTGGCGGGACCGCCGGGCGACGATGCGCTTTGCGCACCCGCAGCGACCGGAACATCGACGTGATTGCTCAAGACGGACGAGGAAACCATTGCCGAACTCCTTCTAGTGGTGTGGCAAAACGCCGGCCCGCATCGTGCGGGCGATCATGCGGACACACGGTCGCGGCCGGCGCGGCCGCAACGCGACTCGCCTTGCGCAAGACGGACCGCCGCGCCGTACGGACGTGACGGGTCCGCCGCTCGCGCGAAGCGGCATACGACTGAATCGAGAAAAGAAAATGGAGAGCGGGCTACGGACTCAGGAAAAAGTCCGGACCGTCATGGATGCCGTGGGCCTTTCGAATCGGCCCGGCGTTGACGCCGCGGTTCGAATCACCTGCATACCCCGGTTCGCCGGCCCCGATGCAGCGGATATTCGCCACACGACGAATGCTGGTTTGATATTGAATGTGCATCTCTACGCCCTCGCCATATTTGTATCGGCTGTTATCGCGAATCACCAACAATGCGCTTTTAAGAAGCGACTTGTTGCGGCGCACAAGTCTCTTTATCGTGCCCGCCTCGTGCCTGTATTGAGATTACACCCGTCTTTCATAAACATGATTGCACTTCGGCGCAGTTTTTACAAATATTTTCATTCCTTCTTTCCACGCCCTTCCGCACGAAGCAAAAACCTAAACAGTTTGCAAGATTACGTCGTCGGCATATTTGTCGACGCAAGCAGCTCTTCAGCCGCCAACCGGAAATGTGAATACGTCTCTCACCAGATTTAACGCCGCGAGCGTGGCCTGTCGCGGCTCGGCGGCACATGATCATCTTTCACGCCTGGTATTGGCACGTTTTCAATTCCTGATCATGTAAGGCGACAAGAACGAATCGGTAAGCGAGTGACAAACGAATAGTCCGCCTGGTGCGACTCGGCAAAAAATACCGATCAAGGCAGCCGTCACGTCACTTTCTTTCAGCCGACTGCCCGACCGACAAATATGAAACGTGTCAACAATCGCTTAGATACTTCATATAAAGGAAACGAGATAATTTCCGCATTTAAAGCGAAAGTTACCCATCACCTTTGGATTCATCTTATTTTCCGAACAGAAACAGCGCCCCGCGATCCGTAAATTGATTCAAGCCGGTCGCCAAACAACAAAATCGCCACCGGGATTAATTCGCCGAAGTAACGAATCACCGGCGATAACGCGAGACAGAGCGCCACACCGCAACTGCACCCACGATGCACGGCTCCCCTGCGGCCCCGGTATTCACGCGGAAACCGCCATCCGCTCACGCCCGCGATGCATGCGCCGCTATCCTGAATTACCATCGTTCATCCCCGCGCGGCACGCAGCACCGTCAAGCGGCCCACTCTCGGCATTCGGGTTCATCCATCGTGCTTGCGCTCGTCATCCTCGCCGGTCTGTGGGCCGGTCTGCAAAACGCGCTGGCGGGCGGCGGCTCGTTCGTCACGCTGCCGGCGCTGATCGTGTTCGGCATGTCGCCGCTCGCCGCGAACATCACGTCGACAGTCGCGCTGTTCCCGGCGCAGGTCGCTACCGGCTGGGCGAGCCGTCACATGGTGCGCGGCGCCGGCAAGCTGCCGTTTCGTGCGCTGTTCGCGATCAGCGTCGTCGGCGGCGCACTCGGCGGCCTGCTGCTGCTGAAAACGCCGTCGTCGATCTTCTCGCGCCTCGTGCCGTGGCTCGTCCTGTTCGCGACGGTCCTGTTCGCGTGGGGCAGCTTCTTTCGCCGGCCGGCCGGCGAAGCCGCGCATATCGGCCCTGTCGCGGCCGCGATCTCGCAGTTTCTGATCGCGATCTACGGCGGCTATTTCGGCGGCGGCATCGGGTTTCTGATGATGGCCGCATTGACGATGGCGGGGCTGTCGCCACGTCACGCGACGTCGACGAAGAATGCGCTCGCGGGCGTGATGAATGCGTCGGCCGTCGTGCTGTTCGTGACGTCGCCGCAGTTGCACTGGGGCGCGGCGCTTGCGCTCGGCGGCGGCGCCGTGGTCGGCGGCCTGCTCGGCACGTGGGCGCTGCATCGCGTCAACGAACGCATGCTGCGCATTGCGATCGTCTGTATCGGCGCGGCGCTGACCGTCGCGCTGTTCGTCAAGCCGATCTGAGACGGCGCGGCGACGACGGTCGCCTGCCGGCGCGCGCCGCAGGCGACGCGGATGAGGCCGTCCGCGCAAGCGCGCGAACGCGCTAGAGGCCGCTCAACCGAACGGCCGCACGCCGATCAGCCAGCCGTGCAGGAACGACGCGAATACCGCCCACGCGACGAGCCCCGCGACGACCGTGCCGACGTCGCCGGCGAGGCCGCCGGCCGGATACCGGACGCCATCGCGCCGATCGCGTGCGCGCAGCACGACGAAATCGACGAGCGACCAGACGAAGAACGCGCCGAACAGGACGACCGCGTGCAGCGTACCGTTTGCGAGCAGATGCGCGATCGCCCAGACCATCACGCCGGCGGCCATCGGATGCCCGACCAGCGTCTTGATCCGATTGCGCGGCACATACGCGGCGGCGAGCAGCACGAACGCGATCGCGGTCAGCATGCCGGTCAGATGACGCACACCGACCGGCGACACCCACAGCAGCGCCGCGTTCTCGCGCGCGAGGCCGTAGCCGCGGATGATCAGCGCGAAGCCGACGATCGACACGACGGAAAAACGGGCCCGCCAGCCGTTGGCGCCGAATCGCGCGACCATCGCGGCGCGCCAGCCTTCGGCGACGATCCGGATCGAGTGCACACCGAGGAAGATCGCTAAACCGGCAATCAGGACCAGCATCGGCTGTCTCCGTCTGGAAGGGTCATTGGGGGAAAGACACCCGCGCGGCGTTCGATGCGCCGTTCGCGGGCCGGCTGCGCGGCCGGCATGCGTGCGCCGCTGCGTCGAGAGCGGCCCGCGCCGATCATAAACGGCGTGGCCGTCATTGTGAAGCGCGGCCCATCACCGCTCGATCGCCGATGCGGGCCGCGTTGCCCGAGCGGCCTTGCAAGCGCGGGCGCCGCGCTTCAGCGAGTTTCATCGAGGTTCAGGCGAAAGCGACGAAAACAGCAGACGCGACGACGATCACGCGCGCTTGCGCGCCGTCACGCGCTTCGTTTTCGGTGCCGCGCGCGTGCGCCCTTTCGGCGGCCCCGCGAGCAGCGCTGCGCGATACGCGCTGCGGCACCAGTCGAACAGCGCGCCGGCATCCTCGAGCACGTCGGCCGGCGTTTCGTAATAGCCGTCGAGCGCGACGGTCCGCGTACGCCCCGCATACGAAAACGGCCCCATGCCGGCCGCGACGAACGCGGGGCGATTCACGTCGTCGACACGCAGAAACAGCGACCCGCGCGCGACGAAGCCGAACATCACGCCGTCGAGCCGCAGCGCCGCGCCGCCGAACAATCGCGTGACCGTCACCGCGCCGAGACCCGACAACTGATACGCGATCTCGTCGCCGCGCGCCTTCTCCGCCTGCCAGCTCATCGCGTGCGCGCGCTCAGGCGCCGACGCAGCAGCGCTGCGTCCATGCGTCGAGCTCCGCTTCGTCGAAGCCGACCGCGGCCGCGCTGTCGCGGATCTGCCGCCACGTCGCGCGGTCGACCGGAATGCCGCCCGCCGTGCGCGCGGCGCGGCTCGCTTCCTCGGGTTCGCCGGGCATGCGCACGGGCTCGTCGCCGGCCGGCGGCGACGCCTTCGCCCACTCGACGAACGCATCGGCTTCGCGCGCGGCATCGGCCGCATCGAATGCGTTGGGGTCGATCAGCACCGACAGCATCCCGTTGACGATCGCGCTCGTCTTCTGCACGGTGTCGGCGTACGTCGTATGCCCGCCCACCAGCGCGCCGCCGAAGATTTCGCACATTGCCGCGAGCGCATAGCCCTTGTGCAGCCCGAACGGCAGCAGCGCGCCGAACGGCGGCACGTGCATCGCGGCCGGATCGTCGGTCGGTTGTCCGCGATGGTCGATCAGCGAACCGGCCGGCACGCGCCGGCCCTGGTTGTAGGCGACGCGCGTCTTGCCGTACGCGATCGCGCTCGTCGCGAAGTCGAGCAGCAGCGGCGGCTTGCCGGCACGCGGATACGCGGCGCAGAACGGATTCGTGCCGAAGCGCGCATCGGTGCCGTGCAGCGGCGCGACGAGCAGGTCGCCCGGCACGTTGACGAAGTGAAACGATACGAGGCCCGCACGCGCGCACTGCTCGGCCCAGTGGCCGATCCGGCCGAGATGATGAACGTCGCGCAGGCCGATCGCGCAGATGCCGATGCGCCGCGCGCGCTCGATGCCTTCGACCATCGCCTCGAACGCGACGACCTGGCCGAAGCCGCGTCCGCCGTCGATCGTCAGCACGGCGCCGCCGTCGCGCACGATCGCGGCATGGCCGTTCAGGCGCAGCCCGCCTTCGCGCCACGCCGCCACGTAGTTCGGAATCATGCCGATCCCGTGCGAATCGTGGCCCGCGAGATTCGCGCCGACCAGATGATCGGCGACGAGCCGTGCTTCGCGTGCGTGACTGCCGGCCCGCTCCCATAACGCGGCGACGAACGCATGCAGCGGATCGGCGCCCATGCGCAGCAGGTCGGTATCGGCAGTCGGCGGCACGGTCATCGGGCGTCTCCGTCGGGACGAGGGGATTGAATGAAACGAATCGAACGGCAGACGGCGGCGGCCCGACGCTCGAGCCGCCGCGCGCATCAGCGCGCGGACGCGATCACGTCCGCCACTGCCGCCGTGAGCTTTTTCGCATACGGCACGTGCAGGAACTCGTTCGGGCCGTGCGCGTTCGACTTCGGCCCGAGCACGCCGCACACCATGAACTGCGCGGACGGGAAGCCTTCCTGCAGCACGTTCATCAGCGGGATCGTGCCGCCGAGGCCCATATACGCGCAGTCCGCGCCGAAGTGGCGACGCGATGCGGCGTCGAGCGACGATGCGAGCCACGGTGCGAGATCGGGTGCGCTCCAGCCGGTGGCCGCGCCCGCATCGGGCTTGAACGTGACCTTCGCGTTGTACGGCGGATCGACTTCGAGCAGTTCCTTCAGTTGCTGCACGGCCTGCGCGGCGTCGACGAGCGGCGGCAGGCGCAGCGACAGCTTGAACGCGGTGCGCGGACGCAGCACGTTGCCCGCATCGGCCAGCGCCGGCAAGCCGGCCGCGCCGGTCACCGACAACGACGGCCGCCACGTCGAATTCAGCAGCGCCTCGCGCGGATCGGTCGTGGTCGGCAGCACCGGCTTGCCGTCCGCGCCGCAGGCCCACGGCAATCCCTTCCACACCGCGTCGCCGAGAATCGCGGCGGCCGCGTCGGCCTCGCGCAGACGGCTCGCCGGAATCTCGCAATGGAACACGTGCGGCAGCAGGTTGCCGTTCTTCGCGTCCTCGAGACGTTCGAACAGCTGACGCATAACACGGAAGCTCGACGGCGCGATGCCGCCGTACACGCCCGAATGAATGCCTTCCTCGAGCACCTCGACCTGCAGGTCGCCGGACACGAGCCCGCGCAGCGACGTGGTCAGCCACATCTGGTCGTAGTTGCCAGCGCCCGAATCGAGACAGACGACGAGCGACACCTGGCCGAGCCGGTCGCGCAGCGCGTCGACGTACGGCAGCAGGTCGTAGCTGCCCGATTCCTCGCAGGTTTCGATCAGCCCGACGCAGCGCGGCCGTTCGACGCCCTGCTCGTCGAGCGCGCCGAGCGCCGCGAGGCTCGCGTAGATCGCGTAGCCGTCGTCCGCGCCGCCGCGGCCGTACAGCTTGCCGTTCTCGAACTTCGGCGTCCACGGGCCGAGGTCCGCGCGCCAGCCGTCGAATTCGGGCTGCTTGTCGAGGTGGCCGTACAGCAGGATCGTGTCGGTGCTGCCCGAACGCGTCGCGGGCGTCTCGAAGAAGATCACGGGCGTGCGGCCCGGCAGACGCACGATCTCGAGCTTCAGCCCTTTCACGGGCTGGCGTTCGGCCCACTGCGCGGCATCGGTGACGACGCGCTCCAGATAGCCGCGCTTCGCCCAGTCGGGATCGAATGCGGGGCTCTTCGCGGGAATCGCGATGTAGTCGGTCAGGGCGTGGAGGATTTCATCGTTCCACTTGCGCTCGACGAAGGTGACGAGCTTGTCATGGTCGAGGACGGGGGTAGTGTCGACGGAGGTCATGGTGGGTGCCTGGATCGGGCTGACGAAAATCCAGATGATACGCCGATGCTCTGTCTGCGGCGGCCGTTTGCGCGCGACGCGGCGCGGCCGATCTCCCCAGGACCGGAACGACGATTACGGCGTCGCTTTTTAATGAAATGAATTAACCGGTTCGGCAAAACAGATTATTAAAAGCGCTTTAAGCGCATTGAATTTCACGCACCGCCGTCGATATCCCACGCCGCCGGAAAATTTTCACAATATGGCCGAAACGACCGTCTCATGCGGCTCAGCGCCCGATCGATTTACCTCCGAGATGACATTGATCAATATTCAATCGATTAATGTCAGCGTTTACCATTATTCCGCGTAATTAAGCGATACCATCCAGACGTTCAATAAAACGACGATCCACGCCGGAATCGTCGACCCGGCGCCGGCCTCGCCACCTCAACCGCATCACGCCTTCTCAAGGAGCCTTGCATGTCGGATGCCAGCTCGTCCTCCTCACAACCCTCCACATCGTCCGCCACAGCCGCGCCGAAGATCGGCGTGATTCCCGCGACGCTGATGGTCGCCGGCAACATGATGGGCTCCGGCGTCTTCATGCTGCCCGCGAACCTCGCCGCCACCGGCGGCATCGCGATCTTCGGCTGGCTGATCACCGTCGTCGGCGCGGTGTCGCTCGCGCTGGTGTTCGCGAAGCTCGCCGCGATCGATCCGGCGGCCGGCGGCCCGTACGCGTATGCGCGCAAGGCGTTCGGGCCGTACATGGGCTACCAGACCAACCTGATCTACTGGCTCGCGAACGTGCTCGGCAACGTCGGCCTCGCGGTCGCGGGGCCTCGGCTATCTGACGCACTTCTTCCCGATGCTGCGCGATCCGCTCGTGTTCGCGCTCGCGCAGATCTTCGTGATCTGGCTGTTCACGTACGCGAACATCCTCGGGCCGAACGTCGTCGGCCGCGTGCAGTCGGTCACGACGATCTTCGCGCTGGTGCCGATCCTCGCGATGGCCGTGTTCGGCTGGTTCTGGTTCAGCAAGGACGTCTATCTCGCCGGCTGGAACGTGTCGGGCACCGGCAGCTTCGGCGCGATCGGCGCGACGCTGAACTTCACGCTGTGGGCGTTCATCGGCGTCGAGAGCGCGTCGGTATCGGCCGGCGTCGTCGAGAACCCGTCGCGCAACGTGCCGATCGCGACCGTCGGCGGCGTCGTGCTGGCGGCGGTCTGCTACGTGCTGAGCTCGACCGTGATCATGGGGATGATTCCGAACAAGGCGCTGCTCGCGTCGAGCGCGCCGTTCGCCGATGCCGCGCGCCTCGCGCTCGGCGACACCGCCGCGAACGCGGTCGCGCTCTGCGCGGCGCTCGGCTGTCTCGGCTCGCTCGCGGGCTGGACGCTGCTGGTCGGCCAGACCGCCAAGGCCGCCGCCGACGACGGCTTGTTCGCCAGCGTGTTCGCGCGCGTCAATTCGAAGAACGTGCCGTCGGCCGGCCTCGCGATCGTCGCGACGATCATGTCGGTGCAGGTGCTCGCGACGATGTCGCCGAGCGCCAGCGAGCAGTTCGGCAAGATCGCTTCGATCGCCGTGATCATGACGCTGCTGCCGTACATCTACTCGTGCATCGCGATCAAGGTGCTCGGCTACGGCAAGATGCCTTCGCACCAGTTCACGTTCTATACGATCGTCGGCCTGATCGGCGCGGTCTACGCGCTGTGGGCGATGGTCGGCTCCGACGGCCAGCAGACGCGCTGGTCGCTGATCTTCGTCGTCGCGACGATCGTGTTCTACGAGCTGTCGATCAACCGTCAGCGCGAGATCGAGGAAACCCACGTGCATCCGGGCGGCCGCTCGCCGCGCTGGGTGCGCTATCTCGCGCTGGCCGTCACGATCGCCGCGCTGGCCGCGACCTTCTGGATCTCCGTCGGCCGTCACCGCGCCGACATCCTTCACGCGCGCTCGCCGGCCGTTGCCGCGGGCGCCCCTGCAACCCAGCACACGGGGGAATGACACATGACCGCTTCCTTGACCCAACCGGCGTTCCGCCGCCTCGGCATGAAGGCGCTGCTGGTGCAGCACGACATCGACGCACGCACGGCCACCGCACGCGCCGCGACGGCGCTCGCCGAAGAACTGCGCGCGCGGCTCGTCGACGTCGTGATCGCGACGTCCGCCGACGATGCGCGTGCGGTCGTCGATGCCGATCCGGCAATCCAGTGCCTGCTGCTCAACTGGGAGCTCGGCGACGATTCGCAGCACACGCCCGCGCAGGCCGTGCTCGACGCGATGCGTGCACGCAACGCGACGGTGCCCGTGTTCCTGCTCGCGAGCCGCGCGAGTGCGTCCGCGATTCCCGTCGACGCGATGCGCAAGGCCGACGACTTCATCTGGCTGCTCGAAGACACCACCGCGTTCATCGGCGGCCGGATCGTCGCCGCGATCGAACGCTATCGCGAAACCGTACTGCCGCCGATGTTCCGCGCGCTTGCGCAGTTCTCGCGCGTGTACGAATACTCGTGGCACACGCCCGGCCACACGGGCGGCACCGCGTTCCTGAAATCGCCGGTCGGCCGCGCCTATTTCGAATTCTTCGGCGAATCGCTGTTCCGCTCCGACCTGTCGATCTCGGTCGGCGAACTCGGCTCGCTGCTCGATCACTCGGGCCCGATCGGCGACAGCGAACGCTATGCGGCGCGCGTGTTCGGTGCGCACCGCACTTATCACGTGACGAACGGCTCGTCGATGTCGAATCGCGTGATCCTGATGGCGAGCGTCACGCGCAACCAGGTCGCGCTGTGCGACCGCAACTGCCACAAGTCGGCGGAGCATGCGATCACGATGTCGGGCGCGATCCCGACCTACCTGATTCCGTCGCGCAATCACTACGGCATCATCGGGCCAATCATGCCCGAACGGCTGACCGCCGCCGCGGTGCGGCTCGCAATCGACGCGAACGCGCTCGTGCGCGGCCGCGACGGCATCGACGCGACGCCCGTGCATGCGCTGATCACGAACTCGACGTACGACGGCCTCTGCTACAACGTCGCGCGCGTCGAAGCGCTGCTCGGCCAGAGCGTCGATCGCCTGCATTTCGACGAAGCATGGTACGGCTATGCGCGCTTCAACCCGATCTATCGCGAGCGCCACGCGATGCACGGCGACCCGGCCCAGCACGATGCCGGCAAGCCGACCGTGTTCGCGACGCAGTCGACGCACAAGCTGCTCGCCGCGCTGTCGCAGGCATCGTTCATCCATGTCCGCGACGGCCGCAACCCGATCGAGCACGCGCGCTTCAACGAGGCGTACATGATGCATGCGTCGACGTCGCCGAACTACGCGATCATCGCGTCGAACGACGTGAGCGCCGCGATGATGGACGGCCCCGGCGGCGAAGCGCTGACGACCGACGCGATCCGCGAGGCCGTCGCGTTCCGCCAGATGCTCGGACGCCTGCACGCCGAATGCGCGGAGAACGACGACTGGTTCTTCAACGGCTGGCAGCCCGACACCGTCGTGGACCGCAAGACGGGCCGGCGCATGCGCTTCCATGAAGCGGACGAGACGCTGCTCGCGACCGATCCGTCGTGCTGGGTGCTGCATCCGGGCGATGCATGGCACGGCTTCGGCGATATCGAGGACGACTACTGCATGCTCGACCCGATCAAGGTGTCGATCGTCACGCCGGGCATCGCGCCGCACGGCGGGCTGATGCCGGTCGGCATTCCGGCCTCGGTCGTCACCGCGTATCTGGACCGGCACGGGATCGTGGTCGAGAAGACCACCGACTTCACGATCCTGTTCCTGTTCTCGCTCGGCGTGACGAAGGGCAAGTGGGGCACGCTCGTCAACACGCTGCTCGACTTCAAGCGCGACTACGACGCGAACGTGTCGCTCGAACAGGCGCTGCCCGACCTCGTCGCACGCTATCCGGACCGCTACCGCAAGCTCGGCCTGCGCGACCTGTGCGACCTGATGTTCGCTGCGATGAGCGATCTGAAGACGACCGAGATGATGTCGCGCGGCTTCTCGACGCTGCCGAAGCCGGATTTCAGCCCGGCCGAGGCGTTCGAGCATCTGGTGCATAACGACATCGAGATGCTCGAGCTGTCGGAGATGGCAGGCCGTACCGTCGCGACCGGCGTGGTCCCGTATCCGCCCGGCATTCCGCTGCTGATGCCGGGCGAGAACGCGGGGCCGGCCGACGGCCCGCTGCTCGGCTACCTGAAGGCGCTCGAACAGTACGACCTGCGCTTCCCCGGCTTCACGCACGACACGCACGGCGTCGAGGTCGAGGACGGCGTGTACCGGATCGCGTGCATCAAGCTGCCGAAACGCGACGGCGGCAATACGCGCTGAGCGCATGCGTCGCGCGCCGTCGAGCCATCGCAGAGCGGCGTGCGGCGCATCGGGCGGCGACTGCCGTCGGCGCAGCGCCGTCCGTCACGCGGCCGGCTGCCCCGGCAACTGGCCGATCCATGCGGCAAGCTGCGCCTCGCCCTCTTCGTCGAGCTTGCCCGTCAGTTCGCCGTACCACGGCGCGATTGCGTCGGCCGGCTGCGTGGCCTTCAGGATCTCGAGGCTGCGTTCGAGGAACGACGAAAAGAACGGAATGCCGCGCATATAGAGGAAGGTCGAATCGGTGATGCGCACGTGGCCGTAGACATCGCGCACCCAGGCGAGATGCGGCAGCGCCTCGCGCAGACGGCCGCTTTGCATCAGCGCCGAAATGAAGTTCACGCGCGCGGCGACGTCGGATTGCTCGTGCGTGTCGTGATTGATCTCGGCGGCTTTCTGCATCCACGCTTCGCCGCGCGCCACTTCTCCGCACATCACCGAGGTCGTCGCGAGCTGCACGGCGTTGTGCGCGCTCGGCTCCTTGTCGAACAGCGCGAGCCAGTACGGAAACGCTTCCGGATAACGCTGCATCGCCGAGTATGCGAGCGCGCAGAGCCTCGCCGCGTCGGCGAGCCGCGCTGCATGCGGCGCGGCCGCTGCAATCGCCGACTCGTGCCGGCCGGCCTGGAACGCCACCAGCGCGGACGCGAGTTCCGGCGCGATGTCGGGGGCGCGCTGCCCGGCCGCTTCGCCGGCTTCGTCCGCCGCATCAACGGTCGAAGTCGAAGCGGATGCCGCGGCCGCATCGCGCAGCTTTTTTCCGAACAGCTTTCCCAGCAGGCCCATCGGGGTTGTCCTTGTCATGATCTTGCGTGAATGGCGCGGCGTGCTTCGCGCCGCCGCGCGGCGATCGCGCGCTACGTCCCGGCGAAGTCGGTCGCTCAAGCGCCGCCGGATCTTACGCCATGATCCATCTCGCGCCGATAAGCGGCCGGGCTCGTCGCCGCGACGCGCCGGAAATGCCGGCGCAGCGATTCTTCCGAACCGAAGCCTGCCCGCGCGGCGACCTGCGCGAGCGACAGTGCCGGATGCGTTTCGAGCAGATCCTTCGCGACGTTCACGCGCTCGCGAATCAACCAGGCGAGCGGCGACATCCCCGTCGCATCCGCGAACTGCCGCTGCAGCGTGCGCGGGCTCATCGCGGCCTGCGCGGCGAGCGAGGCCAGCGTATGCGGCTCGGCTGCGTGCGCGCGCATCCAGTCGATCAGTTTCGCAAGCAGGTCGGTGCCGCCCGGTGCAACCGGGCGCGGTACGAACTGCGCCTGTCCGCCGTCGCGATGCGGCGGCAACACGAGACGCTGCGCGACGCGGTTCGCGATCGCACCGCCGTGATCGCGTCGCACCAGATGCAGCAGCATGTCGAGGCCGGCCGCCGATCCGGCCGACGTGATGATCTGCCCTTCGTCGACGTAAAGCGCGTCGGGATTCACGCGCAGCGCCGGATAGCGCGCCTGCAGTTTCTCCGCATAGCGCCAGTGCGTCGTCACGGTGAGGCCGTCGAGCACGCCGGCCGCCGCGAGCACGAACACGCCCGAGCAGATCGAGCAGAGCCGCGCGCCGCGACGATGCGCGGCGCGCAGCTTCTTCAGCAGCGGTTCCGGCGGCAGTTCGTCCGCATCGCGCCAGCCGGGAATCACGATCGTGTCTGCGCGATCGAGCGTCGCGAGCCGGTACGGCGCGGCGACCGTGATGCCGCCTGCCGCGCGCACCGGCCCCGGCTCGCTGGCGCAAACCGCGAAGCGATACCAGTCGACACCGAGTTCAGGACGGTCGAGTGCGAACAGTTCGACCACGCAGCCGAATTCGAACGTGCAGAGCCGATCGTAGGCGAGTGCAACGACGAGATGATTTTTCATGGCGCGATGTTACCGGAACTTGTCGATCGCGCCACTGCCGCGCGGCGCGCGAAACCGCGATACTGGCCTCCGACCGCGCACATCGCGCCCTTTTCGAGGAGAACCTCCCATGTCTTTCGTGACCGACGTTCCTGCTGCCGACAGCGCCGCCGCGCTCGCCCACTTCGACGCGTCGCTGCGTTTCGAGACCGACTGCTGGGACGTCCACGATGCGCTCGCGTCCGGCGCGCCGGACTTCGTGCTGCTCGACGTCCGCAGCCCCGAGCTGTTCGCGGGCGGCCATGTGCCCGGCGCGCTGAACCTGCCGCACCGGAAGATCGTCGAGGGCAAGCTGGCCGGCTATCCGCGCGACACGCTGTTCGTCGTCTACTGCGCGGGGCCGCACTGCAACGGCGCTGCACGCGCCGCGAGCCGCCTCGCGCGGCTCGGCCGGCCCGTCAAGCTGATGATCGGCGGCATCACGGGCTGGCGCGACGAAGGTTTCGCGCTGAGCAACGATACGCGGTCCGAAACGGCCGATGCGCCGCGACCGTGATCGAAAACGCAACAATCAATTGCCGGCACGTGAACGGAAAAAGCGCGACAATCGGCCTCATTGCAGTTCGGACGGAGCAGCACCATGCAGAACGAAGTCCTGATTCAAGTTGCCGGGTCGGTGGTCGCGATCGCGCTCTATTTCCTGCCCGCGATCGTCGCCGATCGACGCGGCCGGCACGACAAGCTGATCGTCGCCGTGTTCAACGCGCTGTTCGGCTGGACCGGCATCGGCTGGCTGATCACGCTGTACTGGGCCTCCCAGCCGAATCCGCAGGTCGACGTCGCGCAGACGATTCTCGCGAAACGCCGCGGCATCAGCATGCGCACGTTTTCGACGGGCCTCGTCGAACGCGTGCAGCGCCGCGTCGCCGCCCAGGAACGATGGGCGGAAAAACAGGGGTGCCGCTGAGCCGGCTTCCCGTCACCGCGCCGCGTCGAACTTCGGCATCCTGATGTTGGCCGACGCGCGGTAGTCCCACTTCAGCGCTTCGCGCGGCGGCCAGCCGCCCGCGGGCAACAGCGCCCCGAACGCTCCCACCGTCACAGCCTGCGCGATCCGCGCGCCCGGACATTGATGCGGCCCCGTGCCGAAGCCGAAGTCCGGGCCCGGCGTGCGCGTCGGCACAAAGCGATGCGGATCGCGATGCACGGCCGGATCGCGGTTCGCCGCGGCGAGCACGACGAGAATCGCCGCGCCCGCGTCGAGCGTCACGCCTTCGAGCGTCGTGCGCGCGGCAACGAAGCGTCGCGTGTTCTGCACCGGCGTATCGAAACGCGCGACCTCCGCGACGAACGCGTCGAGCGTCGCATCGTCCGGTACTTCGGCTGACGACGCCGATTCCGCAGACTGGCGATGCCACGCGACGATCGTATTCGCAAGCCATGCGGCTGTCGCTTCGCAGGTCTGCGACAGCAGCCCGACGAGGTTCGCGACGAGTGCGCCGCTCGCGTGCCACCCCGCTTGCGCCGCCGCGTCCTTGACGGCAGCCACCAGCGTGCCGTCCCGCGCATGCGACTGCGCGACGCGCACCGTCATCCGGTCCAGCAGCTGCCGCGCGGCGTCGCTCGCGCGCGCCAGCGAAGCGGCGTCGGACAGCGGCGACAGCGCGGCGATGAAATCGACGACCGATGCGGCAATGTCGTCGAGCTGCGGTTCGTCGAAACCGAGCAGATCGGCCACCGCCCGAACGGGCGTGGCGATACACCACGCATTCAGCGCATCGGGATCGTCTAGCGCGGGCAACTGCGCGGCGGCAAGCGTCGCGGCGCGCCCGCGCAATGCCTGCACGTCGATCTGCGCGAGCGCCGCATGCAGCGCCTGCTTCGGCACCTGATGCCGCAGCGCACCGTCGTTCATGCGCACGAGTTCGCCGAACAGCGCGCCGGCGGACGTACCGCGCAGCGCGGGCGGCACCGGCAGATCGAGCGGGCGCACGCGGCACGCCGGATGGCCGAGCACGGCCGCGACGCTCGCCGCGCGCGTCGCGACCCAGGTTGCATCCTCGATCGAGCCGCCGACAGCACCCGCTTCCGCCGCGAGCCGGATCGTCTCGGCGACGATCTCGGGCGCGTCGCCAAAACCGTTTTCGAGGTCGGCGCTGACCGGCAACTCGCCGGCGGCAGCGATCACGGCAATGTGCTCGAGCATCGCGTCGCGGCCGATCGCGTTGTCGGGCAATCCGCGCGAATACGCATAGCCGGCGCTCGTCGTCGCAAGCGCGGGAAAGCCGGCCATCGCGAGCAGCCGCGCGGTGCCGGCGTCCCACGGATTCGGAATCACGAATGCGCCGGCGCGCGCGTGCAGCGCGCGGAACGTTTCGGCGTGACGGGTCTGGTGAGCGGCATACGGCATCGTCGTCTCCTCGGAATCGGAGACGTCAGCATACGCGCGCACGATGCGACGACGTTTCGCTGCGCGCTGAAGCGTCGCGGAAACAAGTGCGGCGCCCGCAACCGGCCGGCGCCAGGGTCAAACGACGTAAGCGCCCTTCGCGTGCAATTCGGCTTCGGCGCGCTCGAGTTGGGCGATCGCGCCGCCGCCCTCGAGCGCGAGCAGTTGCGCGACGAGCGCCTCGGCCACCGCATGCGCGGCGACGAGCGACGGAAAGAACGACGGGCTGTCGTGCGTGAAGATCAGTTGCGCGTCGGCATGCAGCGCGATCGGCGATACCGCGCTGTCGGTGATCGCGACGACGCGGCTGCCCTGCGCCTTCGCGGCCTGCGCGACGCGCGTCGCTTCGGCCGAATACGGCGCGAAGCTGACGATGACGGTCGCACTGTGCTTGCCGATCGCGCGCAATTCCATCTCGAGCGACCCGGCGACGCCGTTGAGCAGCGACACCGACGGACGGAACAGCCGATAGCCGTACACGAACCCGAACGCGACCGGATAGCACGAACGGAATCCGGCAACGTGGACGTGCGAGGCCTTGCGGATCAGCTTCGCGGCATCGGCGAGCGCATGCTCGTTGTGCGCGGCGGTGGCGACCAGATTCTGCTGCTGCGCGGCGAGCAGATCGTGCGCGAGCGACGCCTGCGCATCGGGCCGCACGAGCGAGCGCGCGCGCTGCGTGAGCGGCTCGGGCCGCGTGCGCACGCGCGCGACGCACAGGTCGCGCAGCTCGTTCCAGCCGGGAAAGCCGAACTGCTGCGCGAGCCTCACGAGCGACGCGGGCTGCACCTGCGCACGCTGCGCGACCTTGCGCATCGAGGACATGGCCACTTCTTCGGGATGATCGAGCAGAAACGCCGCGCCCGCCTGGAATTGCGGGCTCAGCTCGGAAAATTGCGTCCGGATCCGGGACGCCAGTTCGTCGAAATTGTCGGCCATCGTGATGAATGCGGAAACCGGTCGCTCATGGTATCACCGGCCCCGCACGGCGATCAGCGCAGCACGTCGACGCGATCCGCATCGACCTTCACGCGGCCCGACCACTTGCGCTCGAATTCGCCGACGATCTTCACTTCGCTCTTGTCGCCGACGGGCGGATTGCCGATCCAGAGCTTGTCGTCGATCTCGACGACGATCGAACCGGTCGCATCGGCGAACTCGTAGTCCTCGCCGCCGAGGTGCTTGACGATGCGCCCCTGCAGCTGCACGTGCTGATCGTCGCGGCCGTTCGCGAGCAACTGCTTCACCGTCGTCGGCGCGAGCGCGGACGGCCCCGTGTATTGCGCATGACCGACGGCAGGCAGCGCAGCGAGCGCGACGGTCAGAATTGCGGCCAGATGTTTCATGATTGCTTTCCTCTTCTTCGATGTGACGCCGCGGTCAAAACGAACGCGGCCCGCCAAGATTACAGACCGTAAGATTAAGCAAACCTGAATACGCAGCCGAAGCGACAAGGCGCCGCATGGGACACGTTCTAAACGATCGGCGGGGCTCGGATCGCGCGCATTAAGCTGCGCCTAAGATGCGCGCGCTTATCATGGAGGCCCGGGCGCACGGCGCCCTTCAGGACCTACATCGAACATGCGCGTACTGCTCGTCGAGGACGATCCGCTGATCGGCAGCGGGCTCGAACAGGGGCTGAAACAGGAAGGCTTCGCGGTCGACTGGGTGAAGGACGGCGACGCCGCGTCGCTCGCGCTGCGCTCGACCGGCTACGGGCTGCTGCTGCTCGATCTCGGGCTGCCGAACCGCGACGGCCTCGCGGTGCTCGCATCGCTGCGCCGCCGCGACGAGACGCTGCCCGCGATCATCATCACCGCGCGCGACGGCGTGCCGGACCGCATCGCCGGGCTCGACAGCGGCGCCGACGACTATCTGGTCAAACCGTTCGCGCTCGAGGAACTGCTTGCACGCATCCGCGCCGTGAACCGCCGCCATGCCGGCCGCGCGCAGACGACGCTCGCGATCGGCCCGCTGCGCCTCGATCCCGTCAAGCATCAGGTCTGGCTGCACGACGACGAAGTGCCGCTGTCGCCGAAGGAGTTCGTGCTGCTGCACGAGCTGATGCGCGAGCCCGGCGCCGTGATTTCGCGCGAGCAGTTCGAGGAACGCCTGTACAGCTGGGGCGAGGAAATCGAGAGCAACGCCGTGCAGGTGCACATCCACAACCTGCGCAAGAAGCTCGGCCACGACATGATCCGCACGGTGCGCGGCGTCGGCTACCGGATCGGTGACGGCACATGACGCGCCTGCAACGCGCGATCGCGCGCTGGCGCGGCGTGTCGCTGCGGCGGCGCCTGCTGATGTGGCTGCTGCCGGCCGCATGCGTGATCGGGCTCGCGGCGAGCGCGGGCACATACTGGGGCGCGCTGCGCGAGCTCGACGATCTGCTCGATGACCAGATGCGCAGCATGTCGAAACAAATCGTCGTCGGGCCGAACGGCGAGCTGTCGTTCCGCAACCGCGGCGACGACAAGCACGCGTTCAAGGCCGACGACCCCGACGCCGTGCTGCTGCAGGTCTGGCGCAACGGCACGCTCGTCTATACGACCGATCGCGACGTCGCGTTGCCGCCGCCCGCGCATGCGGGCACCGCGAGCGTCGACGTCGACGGCCAGCCGTGGCGCACCTACGTGACGCAGCGCGGCGGCACGACGATCCGGCTCGCGCAGGCGCGCCACGCGCGCTGGGAGGCGATCGCCGGCATTGCCGTGCATCTGCTGTGGCCGCTGTTCTCGATGCTGCCGGTCCTCGCGATCGGGCTGTGGTTCGGCATCGGCGCCGGGCTGCGGCCGCTGCGCACGATCGCGGCCGGCCTCCGGCGCCGAAATGCCGGCAATCTCGAACCGGTCGACGTCGCGGCGATGCCCAACGAAGTTCGTCCGCTTGCCGAAGCGATCAACGACCTGCTCGCGCGGCTCGACCGCTCGTTCACGCTGCAGCGGCACTTCATCGCCGATGCCGCGCACGAGCTGCGCACACCGATCATGGGCCTGTCGATCCAGTCGCAGCTGCTTCGGCGTGCGGCCACGGCCGACGAGCGCGAGCGGATTCTCGCGCAGATCCATGCGGGAACGACGCGTCTCGGCCATCTCGCCGAGCAGTTGCTGACGCTCGCGCGCGTCGAACCCGACGCACAGACGGCCGCCTTCGCGCCGGTCGATCTCGCGGCGCTGTGCCGGTCGGTCGTCGCCGATCGCGCGCGCGTCGCCGACGCGCACCGCATCGATCTCGGCGCGATCGTGTCGTCGCCCGTGATCGCCGCCGGCCACGCCGACACGCTGCGCGTGCTGCTGAACAACCTCGTCGACAACGCGATCCGCTATGCGGGCGACGGCGCGCGCGTCGACGTGTGCGCGCGCAACGACGGCACGACGCCCGTGCTCGAGGTCGCCGACGACGGCCCCGGCATTCCGGAAGCCGAACGCGCGCACGTATGGGAGCGCTTCTATCGCGGCGAAGGCGCGCAGGCCGCGACGTCGTCGGGCAGCGGGCTCGGCCTGTCGATCGTGAAGCGGATCGCGGAACAGCATCGCGCGACGGTCGCGCTCGCCACGACGCGCGGCGGACGCGGGCTCACCGTATCGGTACGTTTTCCCGATCCGTCCTGACGGCTTGTCCACAGATTTTGTTGGCAAGCTTGTGGATATCCTGCGCATCGCGCCGCTAAACCCTTGATCCGACGGACATTGGCACGCGTGATGCAGACGCGGCCCGCGCGCATGCGAAGGTACGCATCGCCGCGCCACATCGCGCATCGCGATGCCGCAGCGCGGCCCTGTACCTCGCGCGGTTACCCACAGATTTTGTTGGCAAGCTTGTGGATAGGCTGCGCATACGACGCGCAAGCATTTGATCGGAAACGCTTTGTTAGTGTCGCTGAAAATGCGGCACGCGAGTCGTTCGTGCCGCCGGCCGGCGGCGACCGTCGCGGCGCATGCCGCGCGCTTGTCCACAGATTTTGTTGGCAAGCGTGTGGATAGCCTGCGCATACCGCGCTCAAGCGCTTGATCCGAAACGCCTTGTTCGAATCGCTGCGAATGCGGCAACGCCTCGCTCGGCCGCTGCGCGCGCTGCATCGTCATGCGCTTTTCCACATTTTTTGTTGGCAAGGATGTGGATAGGCTGAGCATACGCGCGCCAAGTCGTTGATTGCACAACGTTTCGATGCGCAGATCACGACTGCGGCACCGCGCGCGCATGCTTCATTCACGCGTGGCCGCTCACGCGAGCGTCGCGATCGCGATCCGCGTCGCGGCCGCGATCACCTCGTCCTTCGCCTTCGCATCGGCACGCGCCTGCGTGTAGTAGACGGCAAGCACGATCGGCGCGCGCGACGGCGGCCACAGCACGCCGGCATCGTTCGTCGTCCCGTAGTCGCCGGTGCCCGTCTTGTCGCCGACGCGCCAGCCGGTCGGCACGCCCGCGCGGATGCGCTTGTCGCCGACCTTGTTGCCGCGCAGCCATTCGATCAGCTGCGCGCGCTGCGCGGGCGGCAACGCGTCGCCGAGCACGAGCACGCGCAGGCTCGCGGCCATCGCAGCGGGCGTCGTCGTGTCGCGAAGATCGCCCGGCAGCGCGGTGTTCAGTTCGGTCTCCCAGCGATCGAGGCGGAACGTGTCGTCGCCGATCGAGCGCGCATAGGCCGTGACGGCCGCCGGGCCGCCGATCCGCTTCATCAGCTCGTTCGCGGCCGTGTTGTCGCTGTACTGGATCGTCGCCGCGCAGAGCTCGGCGACCGTCATGCCGGTGTCGACGTGCCGCTCGGTCACGGGCGAATAGTTGACGAGATCGGACCGGCCGTACGTCACGCGTTGCTGCAGCAGGCCGGGATGCGCGACGCTCTGCGCGAGCACCGCCGCGGCGAGCATCGCCTTGAAGGTGCTGCAGAACGGAAAGCGCTCGTCGGCGCGATACAGCGCGCGCCGGCCGGTCGCGGCATCGATCGCGCAGACGCCGAGCCGGCCGCCGGCTGCGCGTTCGAGCGCGGCGAACGATGCCGGCGACGCGCCGACAGGCGACGCTGCGTCGGACACCGCCGCATCGCGCGCCGCGCACGCGCCGAGGGACAACGCGAGCGGCGCCGTCGCGGCAGCCAGCAACAGGATTCGACGTTGAGATGAATGAGTCATTTCGAAGGTCTCGTGATGAAAGGGAACGCGAAACGAATGCGGAACGCCGGCCGGCGAGACAGCACTATCGTCACTTTACCGTTACCCGACAAGCAACGATAATTGAGCGCTGACAAAAGAAAACCTTATGGCCAAGCTCCGCCCTCACCTTCCGCTCAATGCCTTGCGCGCGTTCGAATCGTCGGCGCGCCATCTGAACTTCACACGCGCGGGCCTCGAGCTGAGCGTCACGCAGGCGGCAGTCAGCCAGCAGGTACGCGCGCTCGAAGAACGGCTCGGCTGCGCACTGTTTACGCGTTTGCCGCGCGGGCTCGACCTGACCGACGAAGGCCGCGCGCTGCTGCCCGTGCTCAGCGATGCGTTCAGCCGCATCGAGACGGTGCTCCAGCAGTTCGACGGCGGGCGGCTGCGGCAGGTGCTGACGCTCGGTGTCGTCGGCACGTTTGCCCTAGGCTGGCTAATGCCGCGACTGAAGCGCTTCCGCGATACGCATCCGTTCGTCGAGCTGCGGCTGCGCACGCACAACAACGTCGTCGACCTCGCCGCCGAAGGGCTCGACTTCGCGATCCGCTTCGGCCAGGGCAACTGGCCGGCCACGCGCAACGAGCGGCTGTTCGACGCGCCGCTCACGGCGCTGTGCGCACCCGACATCGCGCGCCGCCTCGCGCAGCCGGCCGATCTCGCGCACGAAACGCTGCTGCGCTCGTACCGCACGGACGAATGGCTCGGCTGGTTCGACGCCGCGCAGCTCGAACCGTGGACCGTCAACGGGCCGGTGTTCGATTCGTCGCGACTGATGGTCGAAGCGGCGATGCAGGGCGTGGGCATTGCGCTCGCGCCGGCCTGCATGTTCGAACGCGAACTGCAGCTCGGCCTGCTCGCGCGGCCGCTCGACATCGACGTGCACGCGGGCGGCTACTGGCTCACGTCGCTGAAGTCGAAATCGCTGACACCCGCGATGACGCTGTTTCGCGACTGGATTACGGCCGAGGCATCGGCGGCCGCCTCAGCAGCTGCGGATGCCGACTGAGCGACGCGCCGCTTGTCCACAGATTTTGTTGGCAAGGATGTGGATATCCTGGGTATCCGGACGCTAAGCCCTTGATCGCGCACGATTTACGGCGCCGACGCGGCGAGCGGGCAGCGTGCGCAGGCACGGCCGAGCGCGATGTCACGCCGCGCCGGATTCCGCGCTGAAGCGACATAATCGGCCGGCGCTTGTCCACAGATTTTGTTGGCAAGCCTGTGGATATCCCGTCGATGCGGGCTGTAACGTCTTGATACAGATGGAGAATTTGCGCCGATGCCGCGGCGCGTCAATGCAGCGGCAGCGTGCCGCGATTCGTATGCGACGCGCGGCGCGAGCGCACCGCGCGATGCCGGTTCTCCACAGTTTGTGTTGGCAAGCTTGTGGATATCCTGCGCATCGCGCACGTAACGCATTGAGCGGACGGCGTTTTGCGATGTTTCTGAGGAAACGGGCAACGGCGCCGCGCGGCTCAATGGCGCTCGAGGCCGCCGCGCAGTTCGTTCGCCTTGTCGCGCAGCGCTTCGTAGCCCGAGCGCGCATGCTCGGGCAGGTCCGGGTCGCCGATCAGCGCGCCGAGCGTTTCGATCAGGCTGAACAGAATGCCCTTCGCGGCGCCGACCGCGATGCTCTGCGATTCGATCGACTTGTGCAGGTGGTCGACTGCCGCCTCGAGATTTTCGAGCTTGTGCTCGCCGTCATTCGGCCGGTTGTCGGTCGCCATCGTGTGCCTCCGCGTGGGTTCAAGGGTCATGTGTCGATTCTATGCCGCGCTGCGCGAACGTGGCGCGACATCGCGCCACGCCCGCGCGGCCGTCGCTACAGCACGGCGACGACGTTCACACGCCCCGGCTCCGACGC
Organism: Burkholderia sp. BC1; assembly: GCF_052683555.1. Taxonomy (NCBI): domain Bacteria; kingdom Pseudomonadati; phylum Pseudomonadota; class Betaproteobacteria; order Burkholderiales; family Burkholderiaceae; genus Burkholderia; species Burkholderia sp. BC1. The sequence goes on along the minus strand of NZ_JBQYLP010000054.1, from coordinate 15,273 downwards.
AGCCGCGACCACCTGCCCGTCGACGCGGCGGAACGTCAGCGAGACGCTTTCGTCGCCCACGCGCAGATCGTCGATGCGCAGCCACGAGACGCCTTCGGGCAGCGCCGGCCGCTCGACGCGCACTTCCAGGCGCGCCGCATCGATGCTGACGCCGAGACACGCCTGCAGCATCATGAACGGCGCACCTGCCGCCCACGCCTGCGGCAGGCACGCGACCGGATATGCGGTCGGCGGCTCGCCGCGCCGGCGCGGAAAGCCGCAGAACAGTTCCGGCAGCCGCATCTCGAAGCTCACGGCCGCCTCGAACAGCGCACCGAGCAGGTTCACCGCGGCCGTCTTGTCGCCGTAGCGCGCGAGCCCGCGCGCGATCAGCGCATTGTCGTGCGGCCACACGGACCCGTTGTGATACGCCATCGGATTGAAGCGCGGCTGGCCGGCCGCGAGCGTGCGCACGCCCCAGCCCGTCTGAAACAGCGTCGAGCCGAGCACGTCGGCAACCGCCGCGCCGCGCGCGTGTTCGGGCAGGCCGAACGCGAGCAGATGCCCGGCGTTCGAGGCGAGCACGCGGCACAGGTCGCCATGCCCGTCGAGCGCGATGCCGTAGAAGCCGGACTCCGGCATCCAGAACAACGCTTCGACCTGCTCGCGCAGCGTCTTTGCACGCAATGCGTAGCGCGTCGCATCGGCCGAGTGGCCGCGCCGCCGCGAGCACGCGGCCATCGCGTCGAGCGCCGCGCACGCATACGCCTGCACCTCGACGAGCGCGATCGGCCCGTCCGGGAAACGGCCGTCCGCGTGGAACACCGAATCGTGGCTGTCCTTCCAGCCCTGATTGGCGAGGCCGCGCTCCGACGTGCGCTGATAGTCGAGCAGCCCGTACGGATTGCGGTCGCACTTGTCGATGACCCAGCGCGCGGCGCTTTCGAGCGCGGGCCAGAGCTCGTCGATCAGCGCGTCGTCGCCCGTACGTTCGGCGTATGCGCCGGCGAGCACGATGAACAGCGGCGTGGTATCGACGCCGCCGTAGTAGAGCGCGAACGGCACTTCGCCGGTTGCCGCCATCTCGCTGCGGCGGAACTCGTGCATGATCTTGCCCGGCTCCGCATCGCGGAACGCGGACGTCTCGTGCGCCTGATGCGCGGCCAGAAAGCGCAGCACGCCGCGCGCGAGCGATGGCTGCAGCCACAGCATCTGCAGCGACGTGATGATCGCGTCGCGGCCGAACGGCGTCGAAAACCACGGAATGCCCGCATACGGGTACGGTCCCGTGTCGAGCTGCGTCGTCAGCAGCCCGAGATCGGCGAGCGAACGGTCGAGCCAGGCATCGAACAGCGGGTTGCCGGTCCGCACGCGCGCCATCGTCTCGCGCCGCGCGCGCATCGCGCGATGCACGCCGACCAGCGCCGTGCGCAGCGCGACGCGGCCGCAGCCCGGCGCTTCGCTCGGCCGCTCGCCGACGGTGGCCGCGACGGTCAGATAGATCGACACGCAGGCCTGCGCGGCGATCGTCAGCGTGTAGTCGGCGCGGTCGACCGACAGCGCGTCCGGCGCCGGCGAGAAATGCACGGTGACGTTGCGCTCGACGCCGTCGAGACCGTCGTAGCGCATCCGCACCGCGCCTTCGGCGACGCACGGCTCGGCAATCGTGCCGCGCTTCGGACGCGGCGTGCCGCGCACCTCGAACATGTCCTTGAAATCGGCCGCGAACGACAGCGACAGCGGCACTTCCGCTTCGGTCGCGCCGTAGTTGGTCAGCGTCAGCGCCTCGTAAAGCACGTCGCCTTCGAGCACGCGCATCCGCTCGATATGGATCACGCCCTCGGGCGTCTCGCGGCCGCCGAGCGGCGGCAGCGGGCGGTTCGTCAGGTGCGCGGTGAACGACGCGTTGTCCGCGCTCGTCGCGCCGGACAGCAGCGACGGCGCGCGGCCGCCGAACGTCAGCCGCCATGTCGACAGCACGCGCATGTCGTCGACGAACAGGCCGTCGTCGCGGCCGCCGATGTCGCCGAGCGCGTCGCTGACCACGAACGCGTCGCCGGATTTCAGGACGTACTGGTTGTTGCGCGCCGGCGCCTGTGCATCGGCTTCGGGCGCAATGAACACGGGGCCCGACGCTTGCGCCGGGGGAACAGGCGCGACTTGCGGCGCCTGGGTCGTCGTTGCTTCGTCGTGATTCGCCATCGATGCTCCTGTGTCGAAGCGCGACGCGCGGCGCACGTCGCGTGTTTCGCACAGGATAGGTCAGATCGATGCATGCGCGCAGCGTGCGTGGCCGTATCGCGACGCGCAGGCGCGCGCCGTCGGCCGCTTGAAAGACGCGCGACGGCCGCCGATTCCCGCGCCGCCCCGCGTGTGCGGCGTCAGCCGAGCGCGCGCACCGCGAGTCGCCCTCTCGCCTCGCCCGCGCCGCGCACGGCGCAAGTGGCGGGATCGTCGGCGATGCGGGCGTCCAGCCCCGTTTCGTCGCGCAGCAGCCGTTCGAGATCGGCGAGCAGCGCGCCGCCGCCCGTCAGCACGATGCCGCGATGCGCGATGTCCGTCACGAGTTCGGCCGGCGCGTTCTCGAGCACGGACTTCACGGTGCCGATCACCTGCTTGAGCGGCGCCGCGAGCGCGTCCGCGACATCGTGGTTCGACAGCTCGATCGCGCGCGGCAGGCCGTCCTCGACGCCGCGGCCGATCGCCGGCGCGGTCCGGCGCGGCACCGCGCGCGTCGCGGAGCCGATCGTCTTCTTCACGTGTTCGGCCGTCTGCTCGCCGAGCAGCACGCCGTGCAGGCCGCGCACATGGTTGATGATCGCTTCGTCGAACTGGTCGCCCCCGACGCGGATCGCTTCGCGATAGACGATCCCGCCGAGCGAGATCACCGCGACTTCGGTCGTGCCGCCGCCGATGTCGACGACCATCGAGCCGACCGGCTCGGTGACCGGCAGCCCCGCGCCGAGCGCCGCCGCGAGCGCCTCGTCGATCAGCGCGACTTCCGACACGCCGGCCGCGAACGCCGCCTCGCGCAGCGCGCGGCGCTCGACCGCCGTCGCATCGGACGGCACGCAGAGCGTCACCTCGATCCGGCGGCCGAACCGCGAGCGCGTGTCCGACATGTCGATGAACCGGCGAATCATCTGCCCGGCCGCGTGCGCGTCGGCGATCACGCCGTGCTGCATCGGCCGCACGGCCTCGATATGCGCCGGTTCGCGGCCGAGCAGCGCCTTGGCAAGCTCGCCGACCGCCGCGAGCGTCGAGCGCGACGCGGCGCCGCCCGCCTTGCGGAAGCAGACGACCGACGGCTGATTCAGCACGACGCCGCGATCGTGCGTATAGATTCGCGTGCTCGCCGTTCCCGGATCGATCGCAACGGGTTGCGCAAACAACTTTCCGAACAGCGGTGTCGACATATCGAGCCTTTGTAAACGAAGGGAGCGCGCGGCCGGCCCGCACGCGGCCGCTTCCCGGCATTAGCGGCAATTCGTTCCGATACTTTAGGCAATTCTGATGATTTTTTCGCGACGAAATGACCGGCAACGCGCGGCCGGCTGCGCCCGAGGTCCGGCCGCCGCTCACGCCGGGCGCGCAAAACACGTTAATCTCTCGGTCTCGCCTGCTCCCGGCAGGCCTCCGACGCCCGTTCCCGTCAGGTATTTCACAATGACAATGACAGCGACCGCCTCTTTCCGCCGGCCGGGGGTGCGCCACCTCTGCACGATGCTCGTCGCCCTCTGGTGCGCCACGGCCGCCGCGCAGCCGCTGCCCGCCGCGGGCACCGCCGCGACCGATTCCGGTTCCGCCTCCGCTGCCGCTTCGGCCGTTTCGGCCGCTTCCGCGCCGGCCGACGACGCGACGTCGCACGTCTGCGTCGCCGACGGCGGCCCGAGCGGCCGCCCGTCGATCGGCCTTGCGCTGTCCGGCGGCGGTGCGCGCGGCTATGCCCATCTGGGCGTCCTGAAGGTGCTCGAGGACAACCGCATTCCGATCGACTGCATCGCCGGCACGAGCATGGGGGCGGTCGTCGGCGGGCTATATGCGAGCGGGATGCCGGCCGAAGACATGCAGAAACGGCTGTCGCAGATCGATCTCGCCGACATCGCGTTCGACGTGACCGAGCGCGCGGACCTGCCGCAAAGCCGCCGCGAGGACGAACGCTATTACATCAACGGGCTCACGCTCGGTTTCGGCGCGAAAGGCGTGAAGGCGCCGGCCGGCCTCGTGCAGGGCAACCGGCTGCAGGCGCTGCTCGCGGACTGGACCGCCGCGGTGCCGACCAACCAGCCGTTCGACCGGCTGCCGATCCCGTATCGCGCGGTCGCGACCGACCTGCAGACCGGCCAGATGGTCGTGCTCGACCACGGTTCGCTGCCGCTCGCGATCCGCGCGAGCATGGCGATGCCGGGCCTGTTCGCGCCGGCCGAGATCAACGGGCGCGCGCTCGTCGACGGCGGGCTCGTCAGCAACCTGCCCGTCGACACCGCGCGGCGCATGGGCGCGGACGTCGTGATCGCCGTCGACATCGGCTCGCCGCTGCGCCCGCTCGATGCACTCGCCTCGCCTGCGGACGTGATGCAGCAGATGGTCGGCATCCTGATCCGGCAGAACGTGACGTCGCAGCGCAAGCAGCTGCACGCGCAGGACGTGCTGCTCACGCCCGACCTCGGCACGATCGCGTTCACCGATTTCCAGAGCGCGAACCAGGCGATCGCCGCCGGGGCGGCCGCCGCCACCGCCGCGCTGCCGCGGCTCAAACGATTCGCGCTGTCGCCCGCCGACTATGCGGCCTACCGGTCCGCGCACGCGCAGCCGCTGCCGCCGCCGATCCGGATCACGCGCATCGACATCAAGACGAGCGGCGGCGTGCCCAAGCGCGTCGTCAGCGACGCGCTGCACGTGAAGCGCGGCGACATCTACGATCCGAAGCAAGTCAGCCAGGACCTGCTCGCGCTGACGACGGGCGGCAACTTCGAAAGCGTCACGCAGCAGATCGTGAGCCGCGGCGACGACAACGTGCTCGAGATCAACGCGCGGGAAAAATACTGGGGGCCGAATTTCCTGCTGTTCGGCCTCGGCATGTCGAGCAGCTCGACCGACGAGGGCGGCTTCCGCCTGCATGTCGGCTACCGGCGGCCGTGGCTCACCGAATCGGGTCTCGAGTTCCGCGCGGATACGACGATCGGCAGCGACCTGCAGTCGGCGCGCGTCGAACTGCGCCAGCCGTTGCCGGGCGCCTACGGTCTCTATATTTCGCCCTATGCGGAATACCAGCGCCGCTACGTCAACCTGTACGACGACAGCGGCGAAGTGAAGCTGAACCAGTACCTGATGCAGACGACACGCACGGGGCTCGACTTCGGGTTGCCGATCGCGCGGCTCGGCGACTTCCGGATGGGCATCGGCTATGTCACCGGGCACGGCTCGCCGAACTACAACCTGCCGATCGACGACACGAGCGGGTCGCTGTTCTGGCCGACCTTCTCGTCGCAGGCGCTGACCGCGCGCGCGCGGCTCGTCATCGATCAGCTCGACGATCCGATGTTCCCGCGCCGCGGCTACTTCACCGAATTGCGCGTCGAACGCTCGCTGTGGTCGCACAACAGCCAGTCCACGCAGGAATTCGGCGACGGGATCTCCAACACGCCCTACACCGAGATCTACGGCAAGGCGATGATTGCGCAGCAGTTCGGCCGGCACAGCGTCAGCGCGACGATCGAGGGCGGCAAGAGCATCGGCGGCACCAACCTGATCAACGCGTTCAACTTCACGCTCGGCGGGTTCCAGCATCTGGCCGCGTATGCGGCCGACCAGCTGACCGGCAACGAGCTCGCGTACGGCAACGTGACCTACATGAATCAGCTGATGACGTTCAACGCGTCGCCGATCAAGGCGCTGTCGGTCGGCGCGAGCGCGGAAGTCGGCAACGTGTGGTCGAGCGGCGTGCAGGTCGGCGGCGGCGTGCTCAAGCAGAGCTATACGTTCTTCACGAGCCTGTCGACGGCGTTCGGCCCGCTGTACATGGGCGTCGCGCTCGCGCCGGGCGGCCGGCGCAACATCTATCTGCAGCTCGGCCGCACCTACTGACGTGCGGACGGTGCGGCGAGAACGGGTAGCCGGCCGGCACCCGTTCTCGCCGGCCGCTCGCTATGCAGAGCGCGCCGCGCGCGTGCACAACCGTGCGAGCCCGATCGCATTCTTCACGTCGAGCTTCTCGAATACCCGCGCGCGGTGCACCTCGACGGTCCGGACGCTGATGCGCAGCGCGTCGGCGATTTCGCGGTTCGTGCAGCCGGCGACGATTCGTTCGGCGATCGCGCGCTCGCGCGGCGTCAGGTTCGCGAACCGCTCGTCGGGCGTCGCTTCGGGCGGCGCCGCGTGCGCGTAGGCATGATCGAGCCCGGCGACCACGCGGTCGACCAGCCGGTTGTCGGAGAACGGCTTTTCGAGGAAATCGTAGGCGCCGGCCCGCAACGCATCGACCGCCATCGGAATGTCGCCGTGCCCGGTCAGGAACACCACTGCATGATGCGCGCCGAGCCCCGCGTCGCGCAGTTGCGCGAACAGCTCGAAACCGCTCATTCCCGGCATCCGGACATCGATCAGCAGGCACGCGGGCGCACGAGCGAGCGCGTCTTCGCGCCATGCATCAAGGAATGCGCGCGCATCGCCGAACGCTCGCGCGGCCAGCCCGCGCGAACGGAACAGCGCGTCGAGCGCATCGCGAATGACGTCGTCGTCGTCGATCAGGTAGAGATTCCGCATGACTCTTCGGTAATCCGCAAGTCGAAGTAGAAACACGCGCCGTCGCCGGACGGCGCGTAGCGCAAACGCGAATGCATCGTCTCGAGCGCCGAGCGGCAAACCGCGATGCCCATCCCCATGCCGTCCGGCTTGGTCGTGAAGAACGGCCGCTCCAGCGCGTCGCGCGCTTCGTCGGGCAGCCCGCGACCGCGATCGCGCACGCCGATCCGCACGACGGCCGGATCGCCGTCCGACGCCGCGATCCGTTCCGCGCGGATCAGCACGATCCGCTCGGCCGCCGGCAAGTGCGCCATCGCGTCGAACGCATTGCGCGTGAGATTCAGCAGCACCTGTTCGAGCAGCACGCGATCGGCCAGCACCGACGGCAACGCGGGTTCCAGCACCGTGTCGACGCGTTCGCCCGAGCGGCTGGTCTGCAACTGCACGAGCGGCAGCAGGCCGGTGATCACCGCATCGGGCGCGACCGGCCCGAGCGACGGCGTGGTCTTGCGCACGAACTGCTGAACCCGCCGGATGATCTGGCCGGCCCGCTCGACCTGGTGCCGCCCCTTCGCGAGCAGTTCGCGCGGGCCGCCGGCATCGTCCAGCGGCGCGTCGCCCGTCATCAGGTTCAACGCCGCGGTGCAGTAGCTGTTGGCCGCGGCGAGCGGCTGGTTCAGTTCGTGCGCGAGCGCGGACGCCATCTCTCCCATCGTCATCACTCGCGACATGTGATGGAGCTGCTCGTTCTGCGTGCGCTGCAGTTCCTGCGTGCGCTTCTGCTCGCTGATGTCGACGATCGACGCGGTCCAGCCGACCTGCCGGCCGGTGCCGTCGCGCAGCGGCGCCTCGTTGATCAGCACCGTCAGTCGCTCGCCGTCGCGGCGCAGGAACACCGATTCGTACGCGTGACGCGGCAGCGTGCCCGACAGCAGCTGCGCGTGGCGCTGCGACGAGCGCTCGGAGAACTCGGGTGCCCAGTACGGCATCGGCGGCGCGCAGCCGATCAGTTCGTCCGCGCGATAACCGACCATCTCGCAGAACGCGGCGTTCACGTAGGTAATGCGGCCGTCGAGATCGCGCGTGCGCAGGCCGGACACCAGCGAGTCCTCCATCGCCTGGCGCAGCGCCTGCTGCTCGCGCAGCGCATATTCGGCGCGAGCGCGGCGCACCAGGTCGCGCCACAGCCGCCAGACCGACCAGGCCAGCAGCAGCGACAACGCCGCGACGGCGCCGCTCAGCAGGTTCGGCACCAGGTACGGCGGCCCGCGCGTGCTGTTCGCTTCGAGGTAGAACGTCTGATCGGCAAAGCCGACTTCGATGCGGTGCGTGTAGACGCCGCGGCCCTCGACACGCGGATCGTGCACCGCGATCAGGTCGCCGCGCGGATCGGTCAGCGTGATCGCATTCTCATGCGCGAACCACCACGGTAGCGTCGCCGTCAGCAGCCGCTCGATCGACACGAGCGCGGCCATCGCGCGGCCCGCGCCGCCCGGCGTCGGCACGACGAGCAATGCGACGCGCGGCGTGCCCGCCCGTGCGTCCGCAAGCGATGCGACCGGACGGCCGAGCCGCCGCGCGCGCTCGGCCGTATCGCGCCATTCCGCGGCGGCCGCGTCGTGCGATATCGCGGCGCCCGCGGGGCCGCCGGGAAAGCACTGCATCGCGGCGAGCGCGCGTTCGAGCCGGCATAGCACGACGACTTCGGGGCTGCGCTGCAGCAACTCCGCCGCGCGCCGCATGAACAGGTCCGGCGCGGGATCGGCCGCGAGATCCGTGCCGACGATCTGCATCGCCTCGGCAAGCCGCTGCGCCTCGAAGCCGAGCGACTGCTGCGCCCATAGCGTGTCCGAAATCAGCTGCTCGTGACGCTGCGCGCGTTCGAAGCGCATCGCAAGCAACGGCGCCGCAAATGCGCCCGCGACGATCAGCCCGATCGCGGCGAACGGCAACAGCACGCGCCAGCGCTGCTGCGCGAAACGGCCGGGCGCGCCGGCGCCGTTCGACATGCCCGTCGCAGGTGCCGCTTCCGAATGTGGGAAGTACGTATTGTCCGACATGCATCGAAAACCGAGACTGGGCGCCACCTGCCGACCGTGCAGGCAAGCATTCAACGAGGAGACAAACCATGAACCTGCGCCGTGTTGTCACGGGCCTGTGCCTGTCCGCCTTCGCGCTCACCGCGGCCGCGCAGCAGCCGATCGTCATCAAGTTCAGTCATGTCGTGGCCGCCGACACGCCGAAGGGCAAGGCGGCCGACTACTTCAAGAAGCTCGCCGAAACGCGCACCAACGGACGCGTCAAGGTGGAGGTCTATCCGAACAGTCAGCTGTACAAGGATAAGGAGGAACTGGAGGCGCTGCAACTCGGGTCGGTCCAGATGCTCGCGCCTTCGCTCGCGAAGTTCGGCCCGCTCGGTGCGAAGGAATTCGAACTGTTCGATCTGCCCTATCTGTTCGACAGCTACGACGCGCTGCACAAGGTCACCGACGGTCCCGTCGGCAAGCGGCTCATGGCCAAGCTCGAATCGAAGGGGATCACAGGCCTCGCTTACTGGGACAACGGCTTCAAGGTAATGAGCGCGAACCGGCCGCTGCGCGAGCCGGCCGATTTCCGCGGCCTGAAGATGCGGATCCAGTCGTCGAAGGTGCTCGATGCGCAGTTCCGCGCATTGAATGCGATTCCGCAGGTGATGGCGTTCTCCGAGGTCTATCAGGGCTTGCAGACGGGCGTGGTGGACGGCACCGAGAACACGCCGTCGAACCTGTACACGCAGCGGATGAACGAGGTGCAGAAGTATGTGACGGTCTCCAATCACGGCTATATCGGCTATGCGGTAATCGTCAATCGCAAGTTCTGGAGCGGGCTGCCCGACGACGTGCGGACCGCGCTCGAAGGCGCGATGCGCGACGCGACGCGCTACGCGAACGAGATCGCGAAACGCGAGAACGACGACGCGCTCGCAAAGATCAAGGCGACCGGCAAGACCGAACTGATTTCGCTGACGCCCGCGCAGACCGCTGACTGGAAGAAGGCGTTGTCGAAGGTGCATCGCGACCAGGAACAGCGGATCGGCGCGGATCTCGTGCGCGACGTGTACCGCGCGACCGGCCAGTCGATGTAGCCGTCGCGAGGGCTGCCGCCATGAAACTGCTCGACCGCCTCGAGGAATGGCTGATCGCGACGCTGATGGGCGTGGCGACGCTCGTGATCTTCGTCGCCGTGATGCATCGCTACGCGTCCGGCATCGCGATTCCGTATCTGCAGGACTGGCTGCTCGCGCTCGATCTGAGCTGGGCGCAGGAGCTCTGCATCTACCTGTTCGTGTGGATGGCCAAGTTCGGTGCGGCCTATGGCGTGCGCACCGGCATCCATGTCGGCGTCGACGTGATGATCAACCGGCTGCAGCCGCCCGCGCGGCGCGTGTGCATCGTGTTCGGGCTGCTGGCCGGCGCGCTGTTCACCGGCGTGGTCGGCACGCTCGGCGCGCGTTTCGTCTGGGCACTCGCGCAAACCGACCAGGTGTCGCCCGATCTCGAACTGCCGCGCTGGATCGTGTTTCTGTGCGTGCCGCTCGGCTCATACCTGATGTGCTTCCGCTTCCTGCAGGTTGCGCTGCACTTCCTGCGCAGCGGCGAGCTGCCGAAACACGATCATGCGCAGGTCGACGGGCTCGATGCGCCCGCGCCGTCCACGCCCGTTCCGCAAGGAGTGCAGTCATGAGCCAGAGCCAGCCGCTCGCCGCGCCCGCGGTCGGCAATCCGCGCGTCACGCGCGTCATCTTCGGCATCGTCGTCGTACTGCTCGGCGCGCTGCTCGTCGGATTCGGCAAGAGCGCGTTCATCTTCTGCCTGCTGATCGGGCTGCTGCTGACCGGCATGCCGGTGTCGATCGCGCTCGGCCTGACGGTACTCACCTACCTGTTCACGATGACCGCCGTGCCGATCGAATCGGTCGCGCTGAAGCTGTTTACCGGCATCGAGAACTTCGAGATCATGGCGATCCCGTTCTTCATCCTCGCGGGCGGCTTCCTGACGCATGGCGGCGTCGCCCGGCGGATGATCGCGTTCGCGACCAGCATCGTCGGTCACATGCATGGCGGCCTCGGGCTGGCCGGCGTGCTCGCGTGCGCGATGTTCGCGGCGATTTCCGGTTCGAGCCCGGCGACCGTGATGGCGATCGGCTCCATCCTGCTGCCGGCGATGGTCCGCCAGGGATTCCCGAACCGCTTCGGCGCCGGCGTGATCGCCACCTCCGGTTCGCTCGGCATCCTGATTCCGCCGTCGATCGTGATGGTGCTGTACTCGGTGTCCACCAACACGTCGGTCGGCGACCTGTTTCTCGCCGGCGTCGTGCCGGGCATCCTGCTCGCGCTGCTGCTCGGCTTCGTGACCTGGTTCATCGCGCGCCGCAACGGCTATCCGCGCTTTCGCGAATTCGACGGCTACGGCCCGCTCGCGGCGACCGGCCACGCGCTGTGGGGCCTGCTGCTCTGCGTCGCGTTCTCCGTCGTGCCGCCCGCGGTGCTGATCGGGCTGCTCTACCTGCTGCTGCGCGCCGCCGCGCCCGGCCTCGCGGCCGGCATCGGGCTGATCGGCGTCGCGGTGGCGCTCGCGTGGCTGTACGTCGCCTACCGCGTCGGCCGGCGCTTTACGCACCCGACGCTGCTGCGCGCCGAGGCGCAACGGGTCTGGACCACCTACTGGGAAAGCGTGTGGGGGCTGCTGCTGATCGTGGTCGTGATGGGCGGCATCTATTCGGGCGTCTTCACGCCGACCGAGGCCGCCGCAATGAGCGCCGTCTACGCGTTCCTCGTGTCGACGTGCGTCTACGGCGACCTGCCGCTCAGGCGCGTGCCGAAGGTGCTGCTCGACTCGGCCAGCATGAGCGCAATGCTGCTCTACATCATCACCAACGCGGTGCTGTTCTCGTTCCTGATGACTTCGGAGAACATCCCGCAGCAGATGGCGAGCTGGATCCTCGACCAGGGGCTCGGCCCGATCGGCTTCCTGCTCGTCGTGAACGTGCTACTGCTGATGGCCGGCAACGTGATGGAGCCGTCGTCGATCGTGCTGATCATGGCGCCGATCCTGTTCCCCGTCGCGCGCCAGCTCGGCATCGATCCGATTCACTTCGGCATTTTGATGGTCGTGAACATGGAAGTCGGCATGTGCCATCCGCCTGTCGGACTCAACCTGTACGTGGCGAGCGGCATCACGCGGATGGGCATTACCGAGCTGACCGTCGCGGTCGCGCCGTGGCTCGCCGCAATGCTCGGCTTCCTGCTGCTCGTGACCTACGTGCCGGCGATCTCGCTGTGGCTGCCGGGGCTGATGCGGTGACGCATCCCACGCGTGCGCCAAAGCGGCGGGGGCGGCGGCCGCCGTCTAGATCGGCCAGCTGATCTCGAAGCGCGCGCCGCCGAGCTCGAGCGGATCGACGACCGCGATCCGCCCGTTGTGCGCGTGCAGCACCTGCCGCGAAATTGCGAGCCCGAGCCCGTAGCCGCCCGTACGGCGGTCGAGCCGCACGAACGCGTCGAAGATGCGCTCGCGTTCGTTCTCGGGGACACCGGGGCCGTCGTCCTCGACGAACACCGCGATATTGCCGTGACGCAGTGCGATCCCGACGATGATCCGCGACGCCGCGTACTTGCTCGCATTGCGCAGCAGATTGCGCATCGCGTACGACATCAGCCGCCGGTCCATCTTCACGCGAAGATCCGACTCGATCGCGATCCGCGATTCGATCGTCCGCTCCGGATAGAGCAGCTGCGCATCGCTCACCTGGTGCTCGAACCACGCGACGAGCGCGGTCATCTCGAGATTCGACTGCAGCGAACTGTATTCGAGGCGTGCGTAGGTGAGGCTCATGTCGATCAGTTCGTCGAGCTCGGTCACGTCCTGCGCGATGCTGTCGAGTGCGCTGCGGTACTCGGCTTCGGAACCCGGCTCGCGCAGCATCTCAAGCGCGAAACGCACGCGCGCGAGCGGCGTGCGCAATTCGTGCGAAATGCCGTTCGTCAGATCGCGCTGTGCGGCGATCAGGCGTTCCATCCGCATCGCGAGCGCATTCAGCGTACGTGCGAGCGGACCGATGATCACGCTGCGCGATTCGCGTGCGCGCGTGTTGAAGCGACCGCCCGTAAAGTCGATCGCGCGTTCGCGCACCATCACGAGATCCGACCAGACCGGCCGCATCCATCGGTATGCGGCGAGCGCCGGCGCGACGAACACGAACGCGAGCACGATCCAGATGTCGCCCGGCAGCGCGTCGAACGAATGCCACACGACTTCCGGCGACAGCACGATGCACAACGCAAGCGCCGGCACGAGCGCGGTCAGCAGCACGAGGCCAAGCAGATGCAGATAAGTCCGCAGGTAGAGGCGCGACCAGCTCGGGATGCGATCCGAGCGCGTGTCGGTCCACGCGCGGCGGAAATGCAGCCAGCGCCATTTGATGTAGCGCAGCGGCGACAGCCGCGGCGCATTCGGTTGCGAGCGCGACTTGTGGATCATCGCGGCACCCCGCCGTCGCTGCCGGACGCAGCCGCCGCACGCCGACGCACGTTCATGGGAAAACGCACCCTCACTCCCATGCGTGCTTGCTGAACTGGTAACCCTTGCTGCGGATCGTCTTGATCCGCTGCGGGTTGCTCGCGTCGTCGCGCAGCTTGCGACGCAGCTTCGAGATGCGGCCGTCGATCGTCCGGTCGAGCCCGTCGAATTCGACGCCGCGCAACTGCAGCATCAGGTCGTCGCGGCTCACCACTTCGCCCGCACGGCAGACCAGCACCCACAGCAGGTCGAATTCCGCCGAGGTCAGATCGGGCGTGCTGCCGTCGGGCAGCACGACGCTGCGGTCGGTGCGGTCGATCGAGAACTTGCCGAACGTATAGCGCTCCGGCTGCGGGGCGCCTTCCGCGACACGCGCGGGCGCGCGGCGCAATTGCGCCTTGATGCGTGCGAGCAGGATGCGCGGCTCGACCGGCTTGTGCACGTAATCGTCGGCGCCGATCTCGAGGCCGAGCAGTTCGTCGAACGGCTCGTCGCGCGCCGTCACCATGATGATGACGCCGTCGTAGTGCTGACGCGCGTCGCGGCAGATCTCGAAGCCGTCCTTGCCGGGCAGGTTCACGTCGAGAATGACGAGATCCGGGCGCGTGGACAGGATCGCCGGCACCGCGGCATCGCCGTGCAGCACAGTGTCGACTTCATAGTCGTTCTTGCGCAGATAGCCGGCGATCAGCGTGGACAGGCGGACGTCGTCTTCGACGAGCAGGATGCGGAAAGACATGGGTAACGGTGAATTCGTACGGGGAAACCGCGGCGGTGCGGACGGCGCCCGCTGCCGGCCGGCGGCCGAAACGTACCGCATGATACTGCGCTTGAGGACCGCCGGTGACGCGATCGGCAAAATCGGGGACAGGCGGCGCGACGCCGGCCTGCTTGACGAATCGACGCCGAAACGGTTCCATACGGGCTCGCCGGAATCCGGGCGGCGCGCCGCCCTTGCCTGATCTGATGAACTACCAACCGATTCTCGAACGCATCCATACCGAACTCGCCCCCTGGATCGGCCAGGGGCGCGTGGCCGACTACATTCCCGAGCTCGCGAAAGTGCCCGCCGACAAGTTCGGGATGGCGGTCGTCACGCTCGACGGCAACGTTTACACGGTCGGCGACGCGCAGGAGCGCTTCTCGATCCAGAGCATTTCGAAGCTGTTCGCGTGCACGCTCGCGTTCCAGCTGCTCGGCGATGCGCTGTGGGAACGCGTCGGCCGGGAACCGTCCGGCACCGCGTTCAATTCGCTCGTGCAGCTCGAAAGCGAGCGCGGCAAGCCGCGCAATCCGTTCATCAATGCGGGCGCGCTCGTCGTCACCGACGTGCTGTGCCGCCGCTTCGTGAAGGCCGAAACCGCGCTCGTCGAATTCGTGCGGCGGCTGATCGGCGCGAACGACATCGACTACGATTCGCGCGTCGCGCTGTCGGAGCTGCAGCATGCGGAGCGCAATCGCGCGATGGCGCATTTCATGGCGAGCTTCGGCAACATGCAGATGCCGCCGGAAACGGTCGTCGATGCGTATTGCCGCCAGTGTGCGATCACGATGAACTGCGTCGAGCTCGCGCGCGCCGCGTTGTTTCTTGCGAACGGGGGCGTGGCGCCTGCGACCGGGGAGCGGATCGTCGATCCGAGTTCGGCGAAACGGCTGTCGGCGCTGATGCTGACCTGTGGCACTTATGACGCGGCCGGGGATTTCGTCTATCGCGTCGGGCTGCCGGCGAAGAGCGGCGTCGGCGGCGGGATCGTTGCGGTGCTGCCCGGCGAGATGGCGGTCTGCGTGTGGGCGCCGGGGCTCGATGCGAACGGGAATTCGTTGGCGGGGACGTTGGCGTTGGAGTGGTTGACGACTTATTCGGGAAGGTCGATTTTTTGAGGGGGTGAAGTCGGGCGTGCCTTATCTGCCGCAGCGGCGGCAGATTTGCATGGGCGCGCATGGGCCTGTCAGGAATTTTGTGTTTAAGGCATAACATGCTCCCAAGGAGAGT
>NZ_JBQYLP010000053.1:0-12939 GCF_052683555.1 Burkholderia sp. BC1 | reverse complement strand
AGCCCGAGGTTCACGCCCATGTTGATGAACGCCTGCGCGCCGAACCAGATGCCGATGCCCTTCGCCATCAGCCCGGCGAACGTGCGGTCGAGCGCGAGCGCCTGACGGCCGATCTCGAACGCGCGGCGCACGATCCAGTAGAACAGCAGGATCACGACCAGCACGCCGACGAAACCGAGCTCCTCGCCGATCACCGCGAGGATGAAGTCGGTATGCGCTTCGGGCAGGTAGTTCAGCTTCTCGACGCTGCCGCCGAGACCGACGCCGAACCACTCGCCGCGGCCGAATGCGATCAGCGAGTGCGTGAGCTGGTACGCCTTGCCCTGCGCGTAGCGCTCGTCCCACGGATCGAGATACGCGAAGATCCGCTCGCGCCGCCACGGCGACAGCCACACGAGCATCGTGAACGTGCCGATCGCGGTCGCGACGAGGCCGCCGAACAGCTTGCCGTTCACGCCGCCGAGGAACAGCACGCCCATCGCGATCGCCGCGACCACCATGAACGCGCCCATGTCCGGTTCGAGCAGCAGCAGCGCGCCGACGAGGCCGACCGCGAACGCCATCGGCAGAAAGCCCTTCGCGAAGCTCTGCATGTACTCCTGCTTGCGCACCGTGTAGTTCGCCGCGTAGATCGTCACCGCGAGCTTCATGATTTCCGACGGCTGCATGTTCGTGATGCCGAGCGGAATCCAGCGGCGCGCGCCGTTCACGCCCTTGCCGACGTGCGGAATCAGCACGATCACGAGGCCGACGAGCGCGATCAGGAAAAGGTGCGGCGCGTACTTGTCCCAGGTCGACACCGGCACGCGGAACGCGATCACCGCCGCGATGAACGCGACGACGAGCGAGACGACGTGGCGCATCAGGAACGCGTAGTCGTGATACTGCGCGTACTTCGGCGAATCGGGCATCGCGATCGACGCCGAATACACCATCACGACGCCGAGCCCGAGCAGCGCGATCGCGACCCACAGCAGCGAGTAGTCGAAATCGAGCATCCGCGAGCGGCTCGGGCGCACGCCGTTGACGACGCTCGCGAGGCCGCCGGTCGCCGCGCGCGTGGCCGACGCGACGCGGCCGCCCGCGGCATTGCCGCCGGCATCGCGCCGGTCGTTGAAACGGGAGACGAGGCGATCGGACCAGCTCATGGCGTCGCTCCTTTGTCGATGGCGAGTTCGTCGACCGCCGCACGGAACACGTCCGCCCGGTGGGCATAGTTACGGAACATGTCGAGGCTCGCGCATGCGGGCGACAGCAGCACCGCGTCGCCGGGCTCCGCGAGCGCCGCCGCCGCGTGCACGGCCGCTTCGAGCGTCGGATGCTCGGCGAGCGGCACGCCGGTTTCCGCGAGCGTGTCGCGGATCGCCGGCGCATCGCGGCCGATCAGCATCACCGCACGGCACCAGCGCGCGACGGGCGCGACGAGCGGTGCGAAATCCTGGCCCTTGCCGTCGCCGCCGGCGATCAGCACGGTCTTCTGCGCGAGCCCGTCGAGCGCGGCCACCGTCGCGCCGACGTTCGTGCCCTTGCTGTCGTCGACGTAGTCGACGTCGTCGATCGTCGCGATCACTTCGACGCGATGCGCTTCGCCGCGGTACTCGCGCAGCGCATGCAGCAGCGGCGCGGCCGGCAGATCGATCGCGCGCGCGAGCGCGAAGGCGGCCAGCGCGTTCGCCGCGTTGTGCAGCCCGCGGATGCGCAGCGCGTCGGCCGGCATCAGCCGCTTGTGCGCGATGTCGGGCGTATGCGCGTCGCGCTTGCGACGGCGCGTCGTCGTCGCCGTTTCGTCCGGTGCGTCGCGATCGATCGCTTCGACGAGCCATGCGATGCCGTTGTCGCGCGAGAGCCCATAATCGCCGTCCTGCGTCGGCTCGTTCAGGCCGAACGTGATCGTGCGCGGCGCGTCGGCCGCGCCGGCCGCGCCGGCCGCCGGTGCGAACTTCATCACGACCGGATCGTCGCGGTTCAGCACGCGCGTCGTCGTCGCGCCGAAAATCCGGCCCTTCGCGGCCGCGTACGCGTCGAAGCTGCCGTGCCAGTCGAGATGATCCTGCGTGATGTTGAGGATCGCGGCCGCATCGGGTGCGAACGTGCGCGCGGTTTCGAGCTGGAAGCTCGACAGTTCGAGCACCCAGACGTCGGGCAGCGCCGTGTCGTCGATGGCGGCCGCGAGCCGGTCGAGCATCGCCGGGCTGATGTTGCCCGCCACCGCGACTTTCTTGCCCGCGCGCTGGCACAGCAGGCCCGTGAGGCTCGTCGTCGTCGTCTTGCCGTTCGTGCCGGTGATCGCGAGCACCTTCGGCTGATAGCCGCTCGTGCCGAGTGCGCGCAACGCCTGTGCGAAGAATTCGAGTTCACCCCATACGGCGATGCCGCGCTCGTTCGCAGCCGCGAGCAGCGTCGCGAGCGCGGGCTCGAGCGGCGACAGGCCGGGGCTCAACCCGACGATCTCGACGCCGCCGTCGAGCAGCGCGGGCCCGAACGGCCCGCCGACGAATTCCGCGTCGATGCCTTCGGCGCGCAGTGCGGCAAGGTTCGGCGGCGCCTCGCGGGTATCGGCAATGCGCAGCCGGCACCCGTGCCTCGCGCACCACCGCGCGATCGCGAGGCCCGATTCGCCGAGCCCCAGCACGAGCACCATCGGCCGTTGCCGATCTCCAAACATCTCGCCAGACATCCTTGTTACCTTTCCTTTACCGCAACTTGAGGGTGGACAGACCGAACAGGCACAGCATCAACGTGATGATCCAGAAACGCACCACCACCTGCGTTTCCTTCCAGCCGGACAATTCGAAATGGTGATGCAGCGGCGCCATCTTGAAGATGCGCCGCCCTTCGCCGTAACGCTTCTTCGTGTACTTGAACCACGTGACCTGCAGCATCACCGACAGCGTTTCCGCGACGAAGATGCCGCCCATGATGAACAGCACGATTTCCTGGCGCACGATCACCGCCACCGTGCCGAGCGCGCCGCCGAGCGCGAGTGCGCCGACGTCGCCCATGAACACCTGCGCGGGGTGCGTGTTGTACCAGAGGAACGCGAGCCCTGCCCCGCCCATCGCCGAGCAGAAGATCAGCAGCTCGCCGGCGCCCGGAATGTGCGGGAACAGCAGATATTTCGAATAGACGGCGCTGCCCATCACGTACGCGAACACGCCGAGCGACGCGCCGACCAGCACGACCGGCATGATCACGAGACCGTCAAGGCCGTCGGTGAGGTTCACCGCGTTGCTCGCGCCGACGATCACGAAATAGGTCAGCGCGATGAAGCCCCACACGCCGAGCGGATAGCTGATCGACTTCAGGAACGGCAGCATCAGGTCGGCCCGCGCCGGCAGCCCCATCGACAGCCCGCTGCGCACCCACGCCATGAACAGGTCGAAGACGCGCACGTTGTTCGCCTCCGACACGCTGAACGCGAGATAAACGGCCGCGAACAGGCCGATCACCGACTGCCAGAAATACTTCTCGCGCGACGACATGCCGCGCGGATCCTTGTAGACGACCTTGCGGTAGTCGTCGACCCAGCCGATCACGCCGAAGCCGAACGTGACGAGCATCACGATCCAGATGAAACGGTTCGTCAGATCGCCCCACAGCAGCGTCGCGACCGCGATGCCGATCAGGATCAGCACGCCGCCCATCGTCGGCGTGCCCGATTTGACGAGGTGCGTCTGCGGGCCGTCCTTGCGCACGGCCTGCCCGACCTTCATTTCCGTCAGCTTGCGGATCACCCACGGTCCGCACACGAGCCCGATGCCGAGCGCCGTGATGGTGGCCATCACGGCACGGAACGTCAGGTACGTGAACAAGCGCAAAAAGCTTGCGTCTCCTTGCAGCCATTGCGCCAGCGCCAGCAGCATGCTTCCTTCCTTCTACTCAGTGGGCGGCGGGCGTCGTGCCCGCCGCGGGTTGGTTCGTCAGCGCGTCGACCACGCGCTCCATCTTCATGTACCGCGAGCCCTTCACGAGCACCGACGCGTCGGCGCCGTAGCCCGCCGCGAGCAGCGCGTCGACGAGCGTGCCGACCTCGTCGAAATGGCGCGCCGCTTCGCCGTACGCCGCGCAGGCGTCGCGCGATGCGTCGCCGAGCGCGAACAGCGCGTCGATGCCGCGCTCGCGCGCGTATGCGCCTACCTCACGGTGAAACGCCGGCCCTTCGTCGCCGACCTCGCCCATGTCGCCGATCACCAGCACGCGCGGCGCCGGCTGCGCAGCGAGCACGTCGATCGCCGCGCGCATCGAGTCGGGGTTCGCGTTGTACGTATCGTCGACGACCGTCGCGCCGGCGAGGCTGCCCGCGCTCGCGCGACGCACCTGCAGCCGGCCCTTGACCGGTTCGAACGATTCGAGGCCCTGCTTGATCGCCGACAGCGCGACGCCTGCGGCCAGCGCGGCGGCCGTCGCGGCCAGCGCATTGCGTGCGTTGTGCTCGCCGAGCGCGCGCAGCCGCACGGTCAGCGTGCCCGACGGCGTATCGATCGCGAGCTCGCCGCCGTGCAGCCGGCCGGTGACTTGCGCCGCCGTCTGCCGTTCGTCGTCGTGCAGCGCGAAATCGAGAATCCGGTTGCCGGTCGCCGCGACGCGCCAGATGCTCGCGTACGCATCGTCGGCCGGAAACACCGCGACGCCGTCGGGCGGCAGCGTATGGATCACGGCCGCATGTTCGAGCGCGACGGCTTCGACCGTCGCCATGAACTCCTGGTGCTCGCGCTGCGCGTTGTTCACGAGCGCGACCGTCGGCGCCGTCAGGCGCGCGAGGATCTCCGTTTCGCCCGGATGATTCATCCCGAGCTCGATCACCGCGAGGCGATGCGCGGCCGTCAGGCGCAGCAGCGTCAGCGGCAGGCCGACGTCGTTGTTCAGATTGCCGGCCGTCGCGAGCCGTGCGGCCGCGCCGACCGCCGCGGCGAAGATCGACGCGATCATTTCCTTCACGGTCGTCTTGCCGTTGCTGCCCGTCACCGCGACGACCGGCAGCGCGAATCGTTTGCGCCAGCCGTGCGCGAGCGCGCCGAGCGCCGCGCGCGTTTCGCCGCCGACGATCATCGGCAGCGCGACGCCCGCCGGCGCCTGCGCGACCAGGGCAGCCGCGGCACCGCGTGCGGCGACGTCCGCGAGAAAGTCGTGCGCGTCGAAGCGCTCGCCTTTCAGCGCGACGAACAGGTCGCCCGCACCGACGGTGCGGCTGTCGGTCGACACGCGCTCGAACGTCACGTGCGCATCGCCATGAACCGTCGCGCCGGGAATCAGGCGCGCTGCTTCGTCGAGACTCAGCATCGTCATTCGCCGCCTCCCTTGCCGTGCGTTGCGCGCGCCGCGAGCGCGAGCCGCGCGTGGTCCTGGTCGGAGAATGCGCGCTTCTTGCCCATGATTTCCTGCGTTGCCTCGTGTCCCTTGCCGGCGAGCACGACGACGTCCTCGCGCGCCGCGCCGCGCACGGCCTGCAGGATCGCGCTCGCGCGATCCTCGATGCGGCGCGCGCGATCGGGCGCCGTCATGCCGGCGACGATCTGCTCGATGATCGCTTGCGGATCCTCGCTGCGCGGGTTGTCGCTCGTGACGACGACGTCGTCGGCGAGCCGTTCGGCGATTGCGCCCATCAAGGGACGCTTGGTCGCATCGCGATCGCCGCCGCAGCCGAACATGCAGACGAGTCGGCCGCCGCGCGCGACGGCGATCGGGCGCAGCGCGTCGAGCGTCTTCTCGAGCGCATCGGGCGTATGTGCGTAATCGATCACGACGAGCGGCTCGTCGTTCTGCAGCCGGCCGCCGAGACGCTGCATCCGGCCGTTGACGGGCTCGAGCCGCGCGATCTCGGCAAGCGCCGCGTCGAACGGCACGTCGGCCGCGAGCAGTGCGCCGAGCACGGCGAGCAGGTTGCTGACATTGAACGTGCCGAGCGTGCCGACCTCGACGTCCGCGTCGCCCCACGACGAACGCAGACGGAATGCCGTGCCGGTCGCGGTCGCGCGCACGTCGAGCGCGACCAGTTCGCGATCGGCATCGGGCGCCTGCTGCGCATCGCCGATCCCATATGCGATCGTGCGCACGCGGCCCGCGAGTTTTTCGAGCAGGCGGCGGCCGGCCGCGTCGTCGCGGTTCACGACCGCCGCGCGCAGCCCGCGCCAGGCGAACAGCTTCGCCTTCGCGGCTTCGTACGCTTCGAACGTGCGGTGATAGTCGAGGTGATCCTGCGTCAGATTCGTGAAGACGGCGATGTCGAACGCCGTGCCATTCACGCGCCCCTGATGCAGCGCGTGCGACGACACTTCCATCGCGACCGCCTGCGCGCCGCCGTCGCGCAACTGCGCGAGGCTGCGCTGCAGCTGCGGCGCATCGGGCGTCGTGAAACCGGTCGGCACGAGGTGGCCCGGCATTCCGCTGCCGAGCGTGCCGATGATGGCGCACGGCTGGTGCAGCGCCGTCAGCGCGGCGGCGATCCACTGCGTGCACGACGTCTTGCCGTTCGTGCCGGTCACGCCGATCGCGAGCAGGCCGTCGCTCGGATCGCCGTACCAGCCGCTCGCGATCTCGCCGGCGAGCTGGTCGAGCGCCGGCACCGCGAGCGCGACGGGCGCGTTCGGCGTGGCGGCGAGCCCTTCCGGCTGATACAGCACGGCGGCCGCGCCGCGCGCGAGCGCGTCGGCAATGAATGCGCGATTGTCGGCGCCGTCGACCGCATAGGCGACGAACACGTCGCCGGCCCGAAGGCTGCGCGTGTCCGCATGCAGTTGCGCGGCGGGGGCTACATGCTGACGCAGCCACGCAAGCGCGGCTGCGATTTGCTGATGCGCCGGATGGGAACTGCGAGCGGCGCTCATCGAACGACTCCTGGTGAATTGCGTGTGGTGCTGGATACGATCATATGCTTCGCCTTGCCGCCCGCGGCCAGCTTTTGCGCACCGGCCGAAGGCGCGGCGGCCGGCGAATCGTCCGACACGACGAGCTGCTTGATCGGCATGTTCGGCGGCACGTTCAGCGCGCGCAGCGTATCGCCGGCGATCGCCGAGAAGACGGGGCCGGACACCTGTCCGCCGAAGTGGCTGCCGGCCGTCGGCTCGTCGACCGACACCGCGACGACGATCCGCGGATTCGGCATCGGCGCCATCCCGACGAACGACGCGCGGTACTTGCGCGTATAGCCGTGGCCTTCATGCTTGTACGCGGTACCGCTCTTGCCGCCGACGCGATAGCCGGGCACCGCCGCATCCGGCGACGTGCCGCCCGGCGCGACCACGGTCTCGAGCATCGCCCGCACTTCGCGCGCGGTGGTCGGCGTAAATACCTGCGTACCGGCGATCGGCTGTTTGGGGTCGGTCTTGAAAATGGTCACGGGCATCAGTTCGCCGTCGTGCGCGATCGCCGTGTAGGCGCGCGCGAGCTGGAACAGCGAGGCGGACAGCCCGTAGCCGTACGACATCGTCGCCTGCTCGATGCGGCGCCAGCTCTTCCACGGACGCAGCCGGCCCGCGGCCGCGCCCGGGAAGCCGACCTTCGGCGCCTGGCCGAGGCCGATGCTCGTATACATGTTCCACATTTCCTCGGGCCGCATCGTCATCGCGATCTTCGTCGCGCCGATGTTGCTCGACTTCTGGATCACGCCGCCGACCGTCAGCGTGCCGAAACCGGCATCGTCGGTAATGGGCGCGCCGTCGAGCACGAAATGCCCGTTGCCCGTTTCGACGAGCGTGTTCGGCGTCACGCGGTGCAGGTCGAGCGCGAGCGACACCGTAAACGGCTTCATGATCGAGCCCGGCTCGAACACGTCGGTCAGGATCCGGTTGCGCAGCTGCTCGCCGGTCAGCCGCGAGCGGTCGTTCGGGTTGTACGTCGGATAGTTGACGAGCGCGAGCACTTCGCCGGTACGCACGTCGACGACCATCGCCGCGCCGGCCTTCGCCTTGAACTTCTCGACGGCGGCCTTCAGGTTCGCGTACGCGATGTACTGGATCTTGCTGTCGATCGACAGATCGACGTCCGTGCCGTTGTGCGGCGGAATCTGCTCGGCGACGTCCTCGACGATGTGGCCGAGACGGTCCTTGATCACGCGGCGCATGCCGGACGTGCCCGACAGCAGCTTCTGGTCGCCGAGCTCGACGCCCTCCTGCCCTTCGTCCTCGACGTTCGTGAAGCCGATCAGGTGCGCGGTGATCTCGCCTTCCGGATAGAAGCGCTTGTATTCGTTGCGCTGATAGATGCCGGGAATGTCGAGCGCGGCGACCTTGTCCGCGACGTCGATCGGCACCTGGCGCTTCACGTAGACGAAGCCCTTGTCTTCCGACAGCTTCACGCGCAGCTCCTTCGGCGTCATGCCGAGCAGCTTGCCGAGCTGGTTGATCTTGTCGGCGCCGAGATCGTCGGGCACCGCGTCCGGAATCGCCCAGATCGCGCGCACGGGCAGGCTCGTCGCGAGCACGAGCCCGTTGCGGTCGAGGATCTTGCCGCGCGTGGCCGGCAGTTCGATCGTGCGCTGATACCGGCTTTCGCCCTGCTTCTGATAGAACGCGTTGCCGGGCCCCTGGATCCAGAAGGCGCGGGCCGCGAGCGCGACGAACGCCATGAACAGCATGAACACGACGAGCTTCGAGCGCCACATCGGCAGATGCACGGACAGCACGGGGCTCGACGAGAACTTCACGTCGTGGCGCTTCTGCGGAGGCTTCTTCATCGCGCGCCTCCCTTGCCCTTGCCGGCCGACTCGGCCGATGCGGGGATCGGCGCGTCGACCGCTTTCGCGGCGCCCGGCGGCAGCGTCAGATATTGCGTGCGGCCGGTCGTGATCGGCTGCATCTTCAGCGAGTCGTTCGCGAGCTGCTCGATGCGCGACGTTTTCGACAGCGCGCTCTGCTGATATTGAAGCTGCGCGTAATCCTGCTGGAGCTGACGCTCCTGCGATTGCGCGCGCTGCAACTGGATGAAGATCTGCCGCTGCTGGTTCGTCGAGTTGACGACGGACAGCGCGCAGCCCATCACGATGATCAACAGGAAGATGTTGAAGCGGCTCATGGCGTGACGCGCTCCGCAATGCGCATCACGGCCGAACGGGCTCGCGGGTTGGCGGCCACTTCCGCTTCACTCGGGAACTGGCGGCCGATGATCTTGAGCGGCGGGCTCGGGAGGTCGACGGCACGGATCGGCAGGCGACGATCGACCGCAGGCGCACTGGCGTGCGCCTGCATGAATCGCTTGACGATCCGGTCCTCGAGTGAATGAAAGCTGATGACCACCAGCCGCCCCCCTTGCTCCAGCAACGACAATGCCGCGTCTAGTACGACTTGCAGGTCCGCAAGCTCTTGATTGACGTGAATCCGTATAGCCTGAAAGGTGCGGGTTGCCGGATCCTTGCCCTTCTCACGGGTTTTGACGACGTGACCCACGATTTGGGCAAGCTCGCCCGTGCTGTCGAGAGGCCCGAGACGGTCGGACTCTGCCCGGCGAGCAACAAGCGCCTTTGCAATCTGAAAAGCAAACCGTTCTTCCCCATAATCTCGTATCACCTCCGTCAGTTCCTGCAGCGAAGCCCGCGCGAGCCATTCCGCCGCCGATTCGCCGCGCGTCGGATCCATACGCATGTCCAGCGGACCATCGGCGCGGAAGCTGAAGCCGCGCGCCGGATCGTCCACCTGCGGCGAGGACACGCCCAGGTCCAGCAACACACCCGACACCTTCTCGATGCCGCGCGCCGCAAGCGCGTCGCGCATCGAGGCAAAGCTGTCATGCACGATCGAGAAGCGCGCATCGGCCATCGCCTGCGCCGTCTCGATCGCTCTCGGATCCTTGTCGAACGCGATCAGCCGCCCGGCCGGCCCGAGCCGCGCGAGCACCGCGCGGCTGTGACCGCCGCGCCCGAACGTGCCGTCGACGTAGATGCCGTCCGGACGCGTCACGAGCGATTCGACCGCTTCGTCCAACAGCACCGTCCGATGCTGCAATTCGTTTCCCATCGCGGGCGTCTCCGTCACCGCAATCAGAACGTGAAGTTCTTCAGCGCGTCGGGCATGCCCTGCGCCATCGCTGCCTGCTCCTTCGCGATGTAGGTCTGCGAATCCCACAGCTCGAAGTGACTACCCATTCCCAACAACATGACTTCCTTTTCCAGCCCCGCTGCCATGCGCAGCTCGGGCGATACGAGAATCCGGCCCGCGCTGTCGAGATCGACATCCATCGCATTGCCGAGAAAAATCCGCCGCCACCAGTGCGCGTCCATCGGCAGCGCGGCGATCTTGGCGCGGAACACCTCCCATTCGGGGCGCGGAAACAGCAACAGGCAGCCGTCCGGGTGCTTGGTCACAGTCACCCGTCCTTCTGCCTGTCCTTGCAGCGCTTCGCGATAGCGAGCCGGCACCGACATCCGCCCTTTCGCATCGAGCGTCAGCGCCGACGCCCCTTGGAACACGTTCCGCTCTCCCGTTCAGGGCACCGAAGCACCCGCTCTCAACGCTGAGAATTTAGCCGGATTAGCCCGCCAAATCACACAAAAATACACTTTCTCACACTGTCTCCCACTTTAGAGGAAGGGTGTGGCACGGTCAAGGGAGCGGCCCGCTTTTTTGACGAATTTTGTTAGTTAGAACAAGGACTTACGCGCACA
Organism: Burkholderia sp. BC1; assembly: GCF_052683555.1. Lineage (NCBI taxonomy): Bacteria > Pseudomonadati > Pseudomonadota > Betaproteobacteria > Burkholderiales > Burkholderiaceae > Burkholderia > Burkholderia sp. BC1. Next base: position 2,345 of record NZ_JBQYLP010000053.1, on the reverse strand, counting down.
TGCTCATGCAGCCCCTTATCCAAAAACCGTTATAAATGAATGAGCTAGTGCAACTTGTGAAGGTGATACGTGAGAAGGGCCGGGCAGACGGGGACGGGGACAGGACTTTCGGGGACGGGAAAACGCGGACGAGACGGGCGGGTTCGACGGGGTGGCCGGCGCGGCACGTCGGCCGCCGCCGGCGCGCATCTTACAGGTAGTACGCCGTGCGCGTCATGATTTTCGACGCGGCGCGCATCAGCATCCGCGCGGGCAGCGGCAACTCGATGCCGCCGGCATCCGTGGCCGCCTTGCCGTGCTTCGCTTCGTCGGCGCGCATTTGCTCGACGATCGCGCGCGACGCCGTATCGCCGGCCGGCAGGTCGGACAGATGACCGTCGAGATGACTCTCGACCTGGCGCTCCGTCTCGGCCATGAATCCGAGGCTGACCTTGTCGCCGAGCGTGCCGGCCGCGACGCCGATCGCGAGTGCGCCCGCGTACCACAGCGGATTCAGCACGCTCGGACGCGAGTCGAGCTCCTTGAGCCGATGAGCCGTCCACGCGAGGTGATCTTCCTCCTCGCGCGCGGCTTCTTCGAACATCGCCTTGGCGGCCGACGAGCGCGCCGTGAGCTTCTGCGCCTGATAGAGCGCCTGCGCGCAGACTTCGCCGACGTGATTCACGCGCATCAACCCGGCCGCGTGCGTGCGTTCGGCCGGCGTGAGCTCGGCGGCCGGCGCTTCGGCCGGCGCGGGCACCGGTCGGCTCATCCGGCTGATACCCGTAAGCGACCGCAACCCGCGGTCGAATTCGCTGATCAGTTCATCCAACACCATCCTGTTCTCCTGGCTGCGTGTGCCGCCGCCGCGAATGGCGAAGGCACACGTCCCGCTGCGTAAACGACTTGATTCTTCAGCGGAAATTGCGGTTAACCCGTGATTTTAACCATTGTTGCATAAAGGAAACATGCCGAGGTTGCGGTACGGCATTTCGCTTTGTGGCAAAAATCCCTTTTGCTACATTACGAGCGACTTCTTGCGAAGTTGACGGGGGCAGCCGGCAAAACATAACTACCCGCCCCGACAGAAAAATTCAGTGATTCTTGGAGATCCGTTAATGAAAAAGTCGCTTCTCGCGCTCGTCGCGCTGGGCGCGTTCGCTGGCGCTGCCCATGCGCAAAGCAGCGTGACGCTTTACGGCATCATCGATGAAGGTTTCATCTTCAACAACAACGCACACGGGAAACATCTGTACGGCCTGGCAAGCGGCGTGATGCAAGGCAGCCGCTTCGGCCTGCGCGGTACCGAAGACCTCGGCGGCGGCCTGAAGGCGATCTTCACCCTCGAAAACGGCTTCGACGTGAACTCGGGCAGGCTCGGCCAGGGTGGCCTGATGTTCGGTCGTCAGGCCTATGTCGGTCTGTCGAGCCAGTACGGCACGGTCACGCTGGGTCGCCAGTACGACTCCGTCGTCGACTTCGTCGGCCCGCTCGAGGCAGGCGACCAGTGGGGTGGCTACATCGCCGCTCACCCGGGCGACCTCGACAACTTCAACAACGCGTACCGTGTGAACAACGCGGTCAAGTACACGAGCCCGACCTACGGCGGTTTCTCGTTCGGCGGCCTGTATAGCTTCGGCGGCCAAGCGGGCCAGTTCTCGAAGAATCAGGTCTGGTCGCTCGGCGCCGGCTACAACAACGGTCCGCTGGTACTCGGTGTGGGTTACTTGAACGCACGTACGCCGAGCAACTTCGGCGGCATGTTCAACAACGGCTCGACGACTTCGAACAGCGTCTTGAGCTCGCCGATTTATGGCGCATATGCAAACGCGAACACCTATCAGGTGATCGGCGCGGGTGGCGCGTACACGTTCGGCGCAGCGACGATCGGGGCAACGTACTCGAACGTCAAGTTCAAGAACTTCAACTTCGGCCCGTACACTGGCCAAACCGCGACGTTCAATAACGGCGAAATCAACTTCAAGTATCAGTTGACGCCGGCGCTGATCCTCGGCGCAGCGTACGACTACACGCAAGGCAGCAAGATCGACGGCAACTCGGCAGCCAAGTATCACCAAGGCTCGCTGGGCGTCGACTACTTCCTGTCGAAGCGGACCGACGTCTACGTGATCGGCGTGTACCAGCACGCCTCGGGCAAGACGCTCGACCCGGCGAACCCGACCGGCACGCCGATCAACGCAACGGCTTCGATCAACGGTCTCGATCCGTCGGCGACGAGCAACCAGGTCGCAGCGCGCGTCGGCATCCGTCACAAGTTCTAATCAGCTTGTCTGACAAGCCGCAGCATATTGAAGGCGCCTTTGAACTGCACCCCAAAAGTTGGATACCGATCCAACCTTTGGGGT
>NZ_JBQYLP010000052.1:0-41975 GCF_052683555.1 Burkholderia sp. BC1 | reverse complement strand
ACCGGCCTGTCACGCCGGGGGTCGCGGGTTCGAGTCCCGTCCGCTCCGCCAGAAAATGAAGAAGCCCGCCTTGTGCGGGCTTTTTCATTTGCGTTTCCGGTTGCGCCCGCTTGCGGGCGCGTGACTGCGGAGCGGAGGAAGCCGCCTGCGCGGCTTCCGGCGGGGCTCGAAGGGATGCGCCGCGCTACGAGAAATTCGCGATTGCATCCGCACGCGACTGCGCTATCGTGACGGCATGCCTTCCTGATCCCCGCGCGATGCTCGATCCGACCGACCTGCGACTCCTGTATCAGCTCCGGCCTGCGGAGCCCGGCGATTTCCCGTTCGCCGAGGCGCTCACGCACGGCAACATGGGCGGCTATTACAAGCGGCACGGGCTCGTATGGCGCAGCGACCTGTTCTACGCAAGCTGGCGCGAATCGGAGAATTTCATTCTCGAAGCCGACGGTCAGCGCATCGGCGTGCTGCGCGTGACGGAAGAGGGCGACTCGCTGCATATCCGCGACGTGCAGATCGCGGCCGGCCATCGCGGCCGCGGCGCGGGCACCTATCTGCTCGACATGTCGCATCGCTGGGCCCGTGCGCGCGGGTTGCACGAGCTGCAACTGCGCGTGTTCGTCGACAATCCGGCCGCGCGTCTATACCGCCGCATGGGTTATCAGGTGACGGGGCCGCGCCTCGCGCAGCTCGGCTCGATCCGTCACATGGTGCGGCCGGTCTGACGCGCAGGCTCAGCGCGCCGTATCGTGCGCGTCGTCGTCGCGCATGTCGTCGCTCGGTGCGACGCGCTCGGTGCCGCGGTGCTCGTATCCGCGCAGCATGAAGGCACGCGGGCTTTCGCCGAACGCGCGCCGGAACATCGCCGAGAACGCGCTCTGACTCTGGTAGCCGAGCTCGCGCGCGATATGCGACAGCGGGCGCCCCTGATTCAGCAACGGAATCGCGCGCGCCAGCAGCGCCTGTTGCCGCCATTGCGAGAAGCTCACGCCGAGTTCCTGCTTGAAGAGCCGCGAGATCGTGCGCGTGCTCGCCCCGACCTCGCTCGCCCAGTGTTCGAGCGATTCGGCGTTTGCCGGTTGCGCGAGCACCGATTCGCAGAGCGTCCGCAGCCGCTTTTCGTCGGGCATCGGCACCGCGAGCGGCAACGGCTCCGCGCGGCTCAGTTCGTCGAGCACGAGCCCGCACAGCAGGCGCTCGCGTCCGTCGCTGAGGTCGCGTGCGTCCAGTGCGACGATCAGCTCGCGCAGCAATCCCGTCACTTCGACCACGCGGCACGCGGCGAGCCCGTCCGGCACGATCGACTCGTCGATATAGAGCGTGCGCAGGTACGCCTCTTCGACGATCGCGACTTCGTGCGTGACGTGCGGCGGCACCCAGATCGCGCGGGACGGCGGCACCATCCAGGTCGTGCCGGTCGTCGCGACGCGCAGCACGCCGCGCGACGCGTACGCGAGCTGCGCCCACGCATGCGTGTGCAGCGGAATGCGGCTGCCCGCGGCGACGTGGCGCGCGCGCACGCGCATCGGGTGCGCGCGCGTCGGCGCGAACTCGGGCGGGATGTCGATGACGTCGTACGGATTCGACGCGTCGGCCGGGACGATCGGATGCATGAGCGGTTCGGACTGGAGCGGCGGGCGATGCCGTTATTGTAGAAGGGGCCGTGCAAGCGCAGGCGGCGGCTTTTGGGTCGATAATGCAGCGTTTCAATGAACTTTGTATGGGCGGGACGGCCTTCGCGTTCACCGTGCCGCAGCGCGCCCCTCGATCGAAGGAGACGAACCGATGACGTTTGCAACAACCGATCTTTGCGACGCCCACGAGGACAAACTGGCCGCCGGCACGCTGCGCGTGCTGCAGCCGGCCTTGCGGCCGTACGGCGGCGCGGCGCGCTTCGCCGGACCGGCGGCGACGCTGAAGGTGTTCGAGGACAACACGCTCGTGCGTGCGGCGCTCGAGCAGGACGGCGGCGGCCGCGTGCTCGTCGTCGACGGCGGCGCGAGCCTGCGCTGTGCGCTCGTCGGCGGCAATCTCGGCGCGCTGGCCGAGAAGAACGGATGGGCCGGCATCGTCGTGCACGGATGCGTGCGCGATGCGGCCGAACTGCGCGAATGCAAGGTCGGCGTGCTGGCACTCGCGACGCATCCGCGCAAGAGCGACAAGCGCGGCGCGGGCGAGCGCGATGTGCCGGTCACGGTGCTCGGCACGCGGATCGCGCCGGGCGAATGGATCTACGCGGATGACGACGGCGTGCTCGTGAGCGCGACGTCGTTGACCTGACCCGACGTGCGACTGCACGCGAATCGCTGAAGGAGAGATCGATGCGCTACGTATTCGTCTACGGCACGCTGAGGGCCGGCGAGATCAACGACATCGGCCTTGCGGCCGCGCGGCACGGCATTCCCGCGCCGACGCTGATCGGCGCGGCGGCGCTGCCAGGCGAACTGTACGATTTCGGCACGTATCCGGGCATGACGGCCGCGCGCGCCGGCACGTCGATCGTCTGGGGCGACGTGTACGAGATCGACGAGCGGCTGGTGCCCGTGCTCGACGAGATCGAGCGCGTGTATCCGGGCGTCGACACGCTGTTCCGTCAGGAAAGCGTGACCGTCGAACTCGGCGGCCGCCAGTATGCGTGCCTGTACTACCCGGTCGCCGCACATGCCACGGCCGACCGTCCGCGGATCGCATCGGGCGACTGGGTTCGGCATCGGCGCGAGCGCGAAGCGGCGTGAGCGACGTGAGCGTCGGCGTCCGCGCCGACGAGCCGGCCGTCGCAAAAAAGAAAGCGCCCCGCAGGGCGCTTTTTGACTTTTGACGAACGAACCGGCCGGCACGCGGCTGTGCGCCGCGGCGGCCGGCCGTATCAGATTTCCTCGTACAGCGGCAGCGTCAGGAATTCTGTGAAGCCTTCCGACGTCGACATCTGTTCGAAGATCGCCGCCGCACGCTCGTAAGGCTGCGTGTTGCCGCCGACGGAGCGCTTCACGTTCTCGAGCTCGGCCTTCGCGAACTCGCGCACGAGTTCCGCGGTGACCTTGCGGCCGTCGTCGAGCACGCCCTTCGGCGAGCGGATCCACTGCCACACCTGCGAGCGCGAGATCTCGGCGGTGGCCGCATCTTCCATCAGGTTGTGAATCGGCACGCAGCCGTTGCCGTCGAGCCACGCGCCGAGATAATGGATCCCGACGTTGATGTTGTTGCGCAGGCCCGCTTCGGTGATCGGCGCCTCGGGCTGGAAGTCGAGCAGGTTCTTGCCCTCGACCTGCACGTCGTCGCGCTGCTTGCCGATCTGGTTCGGCTTGTCGCCGAGCACCTTGACGAATTCCTCCATCGCGATCGGCACGAGGCCCGGATGCGCCACCCAGCCGCCGTCGTAGCCGTCCGTCGCATCGCGCTGCTTGTCCGAACGCACGCCGGCCATCGCCTTCTCGTTCGCTTCCGGATCGTTCTTGATCGGAATCAGCGCGCTCATCCCGCCGATCGCCGGCGCGTTGCGCTTGTGGCAGGTCTTCAGCAGCAGCAGCGCGTAGGCGCGCATGAACGGCACCGTCATCGTGATCTTCGAACGATCGGCGAGGCAGAAGTCGCGATCGTTCTTGAACTTCTTGATCGCCGAGAAGATGTAGTCCCAGCGGCCCGCGTTCAGGCCCGAGCTGTGTTCGCGCAGCTCGTAGAGGATCTCGTCCATTTCGAACGCGGCGAGGATCGTCTCGATCAGCACCGTCGCGCGGATCGTGCCGCGCGGAATGCCGATCGCTTCCTGCGCGGCGACGAAGATGTCGTTCCACAGGCGCGCCTCGAGATGGCTTTCCATCTTCGGCAGGTAGAAGTACGGGCCCGAACCGCGCGCGATCAGCTCCTTCGCGTTATGGAACAGGAACAGCGCGAAATCGAAGATGCCGCCGGACACGCGCTGGCCGTCGACCGTCACGTGCTTCTCGTCGAGGTGCCAGCCGCGCGGACGCACGATCAGCGTCGCGATCTTGTCGTTCAGCTTGTACGACTTGCCGTTCTGCTCGAGCGAGATCGTGCGGCGCACCGCGTCCTTCAGGTTGATCTGGCCGTCGATCTGGTTCGTCCAGCTCGGCGCGTTCGAATCCTCGAAGTCCGTCATGTAGGAATCGGCGCCCGAGTTCAGCGCATTGATGATCATCTTGCGCTCGACGGGGCCGGTGATCTCGACGCGGCGGCACTGCAGGTCGGCCGGCAGCGGTGCGACCTTCCAGTCGCCTTCGCGGATGGCCTTCGTCTCGGGCAGAAAATCGGGGCGCTCGCCGGCGTCGAGACGCTTCGTGCGCTCGACGCGCGCCTGCAGCAGCGCCTGGCGGCGCGGTTCGAACGCGCGATGCAGCGAAGCGACGAGCTCGAGCGCGTCGGGCGTCAGGATCGCTTCGTAACCCGGCTTGATCTCGCCGGTGATCGCCATGCCTTGCGGCAGCGTGATCGGGGTGCTCATGGGTCTCATCTCCTTGGTCGGTCAGTTGCGGTTTCGGTGAAGGGGGAAGGCGGCAGCGATGCGAACGTCATGCGCCCGGGCCGGGACGCGTGCGGTTCGCCGCTCTGCCGGACGGAGCCGGGGTGGCGAGGAATGCGTGCAGATCGGCCATGCCGGTGCCGGTGCCGTCGGGCGGCACGCCGAGTTCTTCGGCCGGTGCGCCCGTGCGGTTGAGCCAGAACGTCGTGTAGCCGAACCAGCCGGCGCCCGCGACGTCCCACGCGTTCGACGACACGAACACGATGTCGCGCGGGTTCGCGCCGAACGCGGCGGTGCCGAGCGCATAGGCGGCCGGACTCGGCTTGTACGCGCGCACGGCGTCGGCCGACAGCACGCGATCGAACAGGCCGGTCATGCCGGCGCTCTTGATCGCGATGTCGAGCATCTGCGGATTGCCGTTCGACAGGATCGCGAGCGGCGGACGCGGCTCCAGCGCGCGCAGCTTGCGCAGCGCGGGCACCGTATCGGGATAGGTGGACAGACACGCGTATTCGTCCATCAGCCGCTTTTCGGCCGCGCTGTTCAGCGCGACGCCGAGCGAGCGCGCAGCAAAGCGCAGCGCGTCGAGCGTGATGTCGCGAAACGGGCGATAGTGCGCACCGGCCGGATCGGCGAGCGTGCGCAGCTGCGAGTATTCGATTTGTTTGCGTCGCCACAGCTGCGACAACCGTTCCCCGCGACCGGGGAACATCTGCTCAGCCGCAGCCACGACGGCATGCACGTCGAACAACGTGCCGAATGCGTCGAACAGGATGGCGTCGGGAGAGGAGAGTGTCGTTGTGGCCGACATAGCCTTGCGCTCCAATTTCAGAGGTCGAGTCGATTCTATTCGTGATCGCTGGTGTCAAAAAAGACGCTAATCATCACTTGATCTTTTACTTTCATATACCTAATCTTGAGCCGCTTCAGTCATCAGAGCGGGACGGCGTGCCGTCCCTTTCGATTCATGGACCGGTTCAAACAGATCGAAACGTTCGTCGCGGTCGCGGCGAAAGGCAGCCTGTCGGCGGCCGCGCACGCGGAGGGCGTCGCGCCGGCGATCATCGGCCGCCGTCTCGACGCGCTCGAGGAGCGGCTCGGCGTCAAGCTGCTCGTGCGCACGACGCGCAAGCTCACGCTGACCTTCGAGGGCTCCGCATTCCTCGAGGATTGCCAGCGCATCATCAACGACATGCAGAACGCGGAAGCGAGCGTGTCCGCCGGCGGCGTGAAGGCGAGCGGCCATTTGCGCATCACGGCGCCGGCCGGCTTCGGCCGCCGCCACGTCGCGCCGCTCGTGCCCGACTTCAGCGGCGCGCATCCGGACGTGTCGGTCACGCTCGATCTGTCGGACCGGATGGTCGACCTCGTCAACGAAGGTTTCGATTGCGCGGTGCGGCTCGGCGAGCTGCCCGATTCGTCGCTCGTGTCGCTGAAGCTCGGCGAGAACCGGCGCGTGTGCGTCGCGTCGCCCGCGTATCTCGCGCGGCGGGGCACGCCGACGACGCTCGCGGAACTCGCGCGCCACAACTGCCTCGCGCTCGCCGCGAACGCGAACCAGCAGCGCGGCTGGACATTCCAGGAAGACGACAAGGTCGTGTCGATCCGCGTGAGCGGCACGATGGAGTGCTCCGACGGCGCGGTGCTGCACGAGTGGTGCCTGGCCGGCCACGGTCTGGCATGGCGATCGTGGTGGGAAGTCGGCGACGACATCGCGGCCGGCCGCCTCGTCAGCGTGCTCGACGCGTTCGCGGCGCCGCCGATCGGCATTCACGCCGTGTTTCCGCAGCGCCGGCACCTGCCGCTGCGCGTGCGGCTGTTTCTCGATTACCTGAAGCACACGTACGAGCGGCCCGGTTATTGGAGCGAATAGCGTCGCGCGGCAACATGCGGGCCAATCCGCTGCCGCCGCTGCCGCGTCGCGCACTACAATCGAAACAGGCAGGCGCGCGGCGTCGCGACGAGCAGGGACGGCGCGGCGGCGCGCGGCATGCCATTGACGCAGGAGGGCGCGATGTTCCGGCACATCCTCGTTCCAACCGACGGTTCCGAACTGTCGAAGAAGGCGATCGACGGCGCGATCGATCTGGCCCGCGCGGTCAATGCACGCGTGACCGCGTATGCGTGCCTGCCGCAGTATCCGTATTCGCCGTTTTCCGAAGTGATCATCGAGCCGCCCGCCGATTTCCGGGCGCGCAGCGAGCGCGAGGCACGCGCGCATCTCGACGAAGTCGAAACGGCCGCGAAGGCGGCGGGTGTCGTCTGCGATACGTGGACGAGCGTGCATCCGTCGCCGTACCTCGGGATCATCGAGGCGGCCGAGCGCGGCGGCTGCGACGTGATTTTCATGGCGTCGCACGGACGTCGCGGGCTCGGCAGCCTGCTGATCGGCAGCGAGACGCAGCGCGTGCTGACTCATACGAAGATTCCGGTGATCGTCTATCGGTGATCGCGGTGCCGGCGCTGCGCGTGGCGCATGGCCGGCGCCGAAAAAAGGCGCGCCGGACGGTGCCGGCGCGCGTCGTAGCAAGCGGCCCGCAGGCCGCGCGGCCGGTCGCGTGGAGCGCGCCGGCCGTCTCCTCCCTGGTTCTCGTTCTGTCGTCGCCGCCGCTGGCGGCCCGGTCCCGGGCGCGACAGCGGCGGCGCGTGGCGCGCGACGCTTACGCGACCTTCTTGCCGTCGAAGAACTGCTCGTCTTCGGTCGAGCCGTGCAGGGCAGTCGTCGACGCTTCGCGCTCGACCGTCTGCGTGACCGCGTCGAAGTAGCCGGTACCGACTTCGCGCTGGTGCTTGACCGCCGTGAAGCCCTTGTCGGCCGCCGCGAACTCGGCCTGCTGCAGCTCGACGAACGCGCTCATCTGCGTGCGTGCATAGCCGTGCGCGAGGTTGAACATCGAGTAGTTCAGCGCGTGGAAGCCGGCGAGCGTGATGAACTGGAACTTGTAGCCCATCGCGCCGAGCTCCTTCTGGAACTTCGCGATCGTCGCGTCGTCGAGGTTCTTCTTCCAGTTGAACGACGGCGAGCAGTTGTACGACAGCAGCTTGCCCGGGAACTGCTTGTGGATCGCTTCCGCGAACTTCTTCGCGTATTCGAGATCCGGCTTGCCGGTTTCGCACCAGATCAGATCGGCGTACGGCGCATACGCGAGGCCGCGCGACACGGCCTGCTCGAGGCCCGGTTTCGTGCGGAAGAAGCCTTCGACCGTGCGCTCGCCGGTCAGGAACGGCTTGTCGTTGTCGTCGATGTCGGACGTGATGAGGTCAGCGGCTTCCGCGTCGGTACGTGCGACGAGCACGGTCGGCGTGCCCATCACGTCGGCCGCGAGACGCGCGGCCGAGAGCTTCGCGACCGCTTCGCGCGTCGGCACGAGCACCTTGCCGCCCATGTGGCCGCACTTCTTGACCGATGCGAGCTGGTCTTCGAAGTGCACGCCCGATGCGCCTGCCTCGATCATCGCCTTCATCAGCTCGAATGCGTTCAGCACGCCGCCGAAACCGGCTTCCGCGTCGGCGACGATCGGCGCGAAGAAGTCGACATAGCCTTCGTCGCCCGGGTTCTTGCCTTCCGACCACTGGATCTGGTCCGCGCGCGTCAGCGTGTTGTTGATGCGCTTCACGACGAGCGGCACCGAGTTCGCCGGATACAGCGACTGGTCCGGATACATCTCGCCGGCGACGTTCGCATCGCCCGCGACCTGCCAGCCGGACAGGTAGATCGCCTTCAGGCCGGCCTTGACCTGCTGCATCGCCTGGTTGCCGGTCAGCGCGCCGAGCGCGTTGACGAACGGCTCGTTGTTGATCAGCTCCCACAGCTTTTCGGCGCCGCGCTTCGCGAGCGTGTGCTCGACCTGGATCGAGCCGCGCAGGCGCACCACGTCTTCAGCCGTGTAGCTGCGCTTGATGCCCTTCCAGCGCGGATCGGTTTCCCATTGCTTTTGCAGTTCCTGTGCCTGTTGCTGACGCGACATGATGAGCTCCTTGAAGTGGTGTGTTGCCTATCGGTTGAATCGGACGGTGGTGATGCTGTTCGCGAAGCCGGCTGTGCTGCGTTCCGTTTCGTGAAGTCTTGTATAAGAGTCTAGGCAAATCGCGTCGCGCGAAACAGGGGCTATGTCGGGATGGTTTGAAATTTTTATTCTTTGAAAATCATGTATTTATGATCGACGTTTCGCGATGAGAAACGCCTTTTTTTATCCTGCAATCGGCACGGTTGTGCCACGCAGCATGATTTTTTACGAGACAAAAGATTTTTTCGTATCGTGAAAAGCGGGGCGAGACGAAAAAAAACCGGCGCGGATGCGCCGGTCGATCGGATGCGCGGGGCGGCTCGCAAGCCGCCCGTGTGCACTTACGACGCGGAATTGCTGCGTCGCGGGCCGCTGCTGCGCTGACCGTCACGACGGCCGCCGTCGCGGCTCGCGCCCGGCTTGCCGCTCCAGCCGCCGCCGTTGCCGCCGCCATAGCTGCGGCCGTGACCGCCGTGGCCGCCGCCCGGCTTGCCGCCGAGACGTCGACCGCCGTTACCGCCGCCCGGGCGGCCGCGGCCGTTGCCGCGATCGTTGCGCGGCGGCGTCTTGCGCGGCTCGAAGCCTTCGATCACGTTGACCGGCAGCGGCGAACGCACGAAGCGCTCGATGCGCTTGAGCGCGCCTTGCTCCGCGTGATGCACGAGGCTCACCGCGATTCCCGAACGGCCCGCGCGGCCCGTACGGCCGATCCGGTGCACGTAGTCTTCCGCGAACTTCGGCAGATCGTAGTTGAACACGTGCGTGATGCCCGGAATGTCGATGCCGCGCGCCGCGACGTCGGTCGCGACCAGCACGCGCACGCGGCGCTCGCGCAGCGCACGGATCGTGCGGTTACGCGCGCCCTGCGGCAGGTCGCCGTGCAGCGCGGCCGACTGGAAGCCGGCGTCGGCGAGGCGGCCGGCCAGCTGATCGGCGTCGATCTTGGTCGCCGTGAAGATGATCGCCTGGTCGAGCGCGGCGTCGCGCAGCAGGTGATCGAGCAGGCGATCCTTGTGGTCGCGGTCGTCGACGTAGTGGACCGTCTGCGCGATGTTCGCGCGCGATTCGAGGCGCTGCTGGATCTCGATGCGCTCCGGATCCTTCAGCAGGCGGCTCGTCAGCGAGCCGATCTTGCCGTCGAGCGTGGCCGAGAACAGCATCGTCTGGCGCGACTCGGGCGTTGCCTCGACGATCGTTTCGATGTCTTCGATGAAGCCCATGTCGAGCATGCGGTCGGCTTCGTCGAGCACGAGCATCTTCAGCTCGGACAGGTCGATGCGGCCGCGCTCGAGGTGATCGAGCAGGCGGCCCGGCGTCGCGACCAGGATTTCCGGGTTCTTCGCGAGCAGCATCAGCTGCTGGCCGTAGGCGACGCCGCCGAGGATGCTGACCGTGCGCAGGCGCTTCAGATGCTTGCCGTACGTCGATGCGGCGGTCGTTACCTGCATCGCGAGTTCGCGGGTCGGCGTCAGCACGAGCAGGCCCGGGCGCGCGACGGGTTGCGGACGGCGCGCACGGCGCTCGCCCTGGTTCGCTTCGCGCGGCGCGCGCGGTTGCTGCGCCTGCGCTTTCTGGAGCTGCGCGAAACGCTCGATCGCGGGCAGCATGAAGGCGGCCGTCTTGCCCGAACCGGTCGGGCTCGACACCAGCAGGTCGCGGCCGGCGATGCCGGCCGGAATCGCGCGCTGCTGAACCGGCGTCGGCTTCACGTAGCCGGCGGCCTGCAGCGCGGAGACGATCTCCGGCGACAGCCCGAGCGACGCGAAGCTCGGTTCGTCGGCGGCCGGTGCGGCGGCGTCGAGACCGAGCGCCTGGTCGGCGATCGCGTTGAGCGGGCTGGAGTTGATGCTCGAAGTCATAACAATCCTTGAAACACAGTGGGTGAAACGTCGGCGCCAATCGCGCATACCCAAGTCGTCGGATTCAGCGAGCAAATCGGGAAACGGGTGCAATCCGCCGAACGGACGGCGGACGGAGGCATTAGAAGCTGTTTTGGGTGCGGCGCGCTGCAGGAGCGGGACCGCCAGCCTGATAAGTGACGACCGCAAGGGCCGAAGCAGGAGGGGACAGGTTCTAAACCGGATTGGAGCTTAACGCTACGTGGCGTCCGGCCGGAGCGGCCTACAGGCCGAGCGCGGAAGTGACGCAGCCAGCATTGTAACGAATTTTGCTGCGCTGCGCCACCGGTTTGAAGGCCGAGGGCCGGCGGTCAGGAAGCGGTGCCGTTCTTCAGCGATTCGACGAGTTCGATGTACTGCTGCTTCGCGGTGTCCTGCGGCGTGCCCTTCAACGCTTCCCACGCGTCGTACTTGTATTTGCCGACGATGTCGGTGAAGCCGGGCTTGTCGCCGTGGACGTCGCCGTCGGTCGCCTGCTTGAACAGCGCGTACAGCCGCAGCAGCGTCAGATTGCCGGGCCGCTCGGTCAGTTGCTTCACGTCGATCTGGGCCTGATCGAATCGGGCGGTGAGGTCGCTCATCGGGTGTCTCCGTAAGGGTTTCGAGTCGGCCGATCTTAACAAGCGGGCCGTCGCGCAGGGTCGAGCGATCCTTCCAAACCGCCGACGGCCGCGCCTGCACGCGAAGATCGGCCGCGATCGCCCGTCAGGGCGGGGCGCCGCATTACAATGTCGGCCATGACGCAAACAGTGCTCCTCGCCATCGATACGTCGACCGAATACTGCTCGGTCGCGCTGCTGCGCTCGGCCCCGGCCGATGCCGCCGTTTCTTCCCCGCAAACCTGGTTCCGTCACGAGATGACGGGTGCCGTGTCGAGCACGCGCGTGCTGCCGGCGATCCAGGAGCTCTTCGCCGAATCCGGCCTCACGCTCGCCGACTGCGACGCGATCGCGTTCGGCGCCGGCCCCGGCTCGTTTACGGGCCTGCGTACGGCCACCGGCATCGCGCAGGGCCTCGCGTTCGGGCGCGGGCTGCCGGTCGTGCCGATCGGCACGCTGCTCGCATGCGCCGAGCACGCGCGGTTGCGCGCGCCCGGCACGACGCGCGTGCTGGCGGCGCTCGACGCGCGGATGGACGAAGCGTACTGGGCCGACTTCGCCTGGGACGACGAGGCGCACGACTGGCGCACGCTGCATCCGGCGTCGCTCGACGCGCCGGCGGCGGTCGGCGTGCCCGATGCGCCGTTTACGCTCGCCGGCAACGCGGCTGCCGCGTTCGGCGCGCAATTGCCCGCGGCCGCGCGCGCGACGACGATCGACGGCGCAGCGCTGCCGCATGCGCTCGCGGTCGCGCATGCGGCGCTGCGCGCGTTCCGCGCAGGGCGTGTCGTGCCGGCCGATCAGGCTGCGCCGGAATACGTGCGCGACAAGGTCGCGCAGACGACAGCCGAGCGGATCGCGGCGCGCGCAGCGCGCACGGACGGGGCGCAGGGATGACGGGCGTCCTGCTGAGCGACCGTTATCTGTCGCCGATGACGGATGCCGATCTCGACGAAGTCGTCGCGATCGAGCAGGCCGCCTACGAATTCCCGTGGAGCCGCGGCAACTTCGAGGATTCGCTGCGCAACGGCTACTTCGGCGTGTGCCTGCGTCACGTGACGGGCACGCTCGTCGGCTATTGCGTGCTGATGCCCGTCATCGACGAGATGCATCTGCTGAATCTCTGCGTCGCGCCCGCCGCGCAGCGCTCGGGCGCCGGTCTCGCGCTGCTGCGCGAAGCCGTGCGCATCGCGCGCGCGGAGCGGCTCGACGGCGTGCTGCTCGAAGTGCGGCCGTCGAATCCGCGCGCGATCCAGCTGTACGAGCGTTTCGGCTTCGTGACGATCGGCCGGCGCAAGAACTACTATCCGGCGCGGCATCGCAGCCGAGAGGACGCGATCGTGATGCGTCTGACGCTGAACAAGGACGGAGGCGCGCATGGCGTGGGCTGAAGCGGCGCTCGAGGAGATGGGCCTCGCGCAGATCTGGGTACGGCGCGGCCAGCGCGCGAGCGGCGGGGCGGCCGACGATGCGGCCGTCGCGGCGCAGTCGGAAGCCGCCGGCGCCGGCGCGGCGACCGTTGCGGCCGCATCGGACGCGGTGCCGTCGCGGCCCGCGGCGGCGCGCGAAGCACACGAGAAGGCGGCCCAACCGGTCGCGCGTCGGGCGGACGACGATGCGTCGACAGGCGCGCCGATGCGCGCTGCTGCGCCCGTCGCCGATGGCGATCCTGTCGACACGCCGCGTGCGCCGCAGCCGGCCGATGACGTGCCCGGCGTGCTCACTGCGATCGCGTCGGCCCAGGCCGCCTCGCCGTCCGCCGACATGCCGCCCGTCGCCGACGACGATTTCGCGTGGTTCGACGCCGCGCCGCCCGGCGATTCGGCAACGGCTGCCGAGCCGCGCGCGGCCGAAGCGCCGGTCGCCATGCTCGAGTGGGACGCACTCGCCGCGCGCGTCGCCGACTGCACGCGCTGCCGCCTGTGCGAGAAGCGGACGAACACGGTATTCGGCGTCGGCGACCGCGAAGCGGACTGGATGCTGATCGGCGAGGCGCCGGGCGAAAACGAGGACAAGCAGGGCGAGCCGTTCGTCGGTCAGGCCGGCAAGCTGCTCGACAACATGCTGCGCTCGCTGTCGCTGCAGCGCGGCGAGAACGTGTACATCGCGAACGTGATCAAGTGCCGGCCGCCGGGCAACCGCAATCCGGAGCCGGACGAGGTCGCGCGCTGCGAGCCGTATCTGCAGCGGCAGGTCGCGCTGGTCAAGCCGAAGCTGATCGTCGCGCTCGGCCGCTTCGCCGCGCAGACGCTGCTGAAGACGGACGCGAGCATCGCATCGTTGCGCGGCCGCGTGCACGCTTACGAAGGCGTGCCGGTGATCGTCACGTACCACCCCGCGTATCTGCTGCGCAGCCTGCCGGACAAGGCGAAGGCATGGGCGGACCTGTGCCTGGCGCGCGACACGTTCGCGGCGTCGCCCGCTCCCGACGCGCCGCCGCCGGCCGCGCCATGAGCGGGCGCGCGGCGTTCGCCTTCGTCGATACGCTGCGCGACGTCGCGGTCCGCGACCTCGGGTGGCTGCTCGCCAGTCCGAGCCTGCTGAGCGCCGCGCCCGGCGCGCCGCTGGCGCAGCCATGGTCGACCGCGGCCGAGCAGAGCGCCGCCGAAGCATGGCTCGCGGCGCTCGACGCGTCGCCCGCGCCGCTGCATCGTGCGCTCGAGGGGCTGCGCCCGGTGCGGCTCGGCCGCTATGCGGAATGCCTGCTCGAATATTTCCTCGCACACGGCCCGTCGCTGTCGCTCGTCGCGGCCAATCTGCCGCTGCGCACGCATGGCCACACGCTCGGCGAAGTCGACTTTCTCGTCGATGCACGGGACGGCCGCCGCTTGCATTGGGAACTCGCGGTGAAGTGTTATCTATGCGCACCGGTGCAGGAGCGTGCGACGCTGGCCGATTTCGTCGGACCGAACCTCGTCGACCGGTTCGATCGCAAACGCAGCCGGCTCGTCGAGCATCAGCTGACGCTGAGTCGCCGCGACGGCTTCGCGCGGCTCGGCTACGGTCCCTTGTCCGAGGCGCAGATGTTCGTGAAGGGCTGGCTGTTCTATCCGCATCGCGCACCGGTGCCGCCCGTCTCGGCCGACATCGCGCCGGATCATCCGCGCGGCTTCTGGCTCGCGCATGCGCAGTGGGCGGAATGGGCCGCCGCGCAGCCGGCGGACGCTGCCTGGAGCGTCCTGCCGCGGCTCGCCTGGCTCGCGCCGCGGCGGATCGCGGCAAACGAGGCAAGCGCGGCAAGCGCCGGCACGCCGCCCGTGCCGTTCGCCGACACGCGCGCGTTGCCGGCGGCGCTGTCCGAGCGCCCGGCGCCCGCGCTGATCGGTGTTTACAAAGCGGAATCGGACGGCACGTGGTACGAGACGGCGCGCGGCTTCATCGTGCCGGACGACTGGCCGGCGCGCGCGCAGGCCTTTGCCGCGCTGGCCGGCTGAGCGAGCCCCGGCGCGGGCTCACCACCAGCGATGGAAATGGTGGACGGGGCCGACGCCGTGGCCGACGTCGAGCTGCCCGCTCGCGGCGATTGCGCCGGTCAGATAGGCCTTCGCTTCGCGCACCGCGCTTTCGAGGTCGGGCTGCTGCGGCAGCAGTGCGGCGATCGCGGACGACAGCGTGCAGCCCGTACCGTGCGTATTGCTGACCGGCACGCGCGCACCGTCGAGCCGCACGGCGCCCGCCTGCGCGACGAGCCAGTCGGGGCTCGCGGCCGCATCGGGCAGGTGGCCGCCTTTCATCAGCACCGCGCGTGCGCCGGTTTGCAGCAGCGCGCGGCCTTGGCGCACCATGTCGTCTTCGGTCGTCGCGGGCGCGTCGCCGAGCAGCGCGGCCGCTTCCGGTAGGTTCGGCGTGACGACCGTCGCAAGCGGCAGCAGCGCGTCGCGCAGTGCGTCGACCGCGTCGGGCGCGAGCAGCGCATGCGCGCTCTTCGAGATCATCACCGTGTCGAGCACGACGAAGCGCGGCGCGTAACGCCGCAGCGCGTCGGCGACGGCGTGCACGATCGGCGCGTTCGCGAGCATGCCGATCTTCACGGCGTCGATGCGGATGTCGCCGAACACCGCGTCGAGCTGCGCGGTCACGAACGCGGGATCGGGCGCGTGCACGCCCGTGACGCCGCGCGTGTTCTGCGCGGTCAGCGCGGTGATCGCGCTCGCGCCGTATGCGCCGAGTGCGGAGAACGTCTTCAGGTCGGCCTGGATGCCGGCGCCGCCGCCGGAGTCGGAGCCGGCGATCGTCAGCACGTTGGGTATCGGATGCGTCATGATGGCAACGCGCCGGCTCGACGGCCGGCGCGAACGGACGGAAACGGGAAGTGTAGCGTCAGTGCCGCGATTCGCCGATCAGCGCGACCGAATCGAACTGGCGCTGGTTCGCCTGATGGCGGCGCATCACGAGCCACATCGTCAGGCACACGAACGTGCCGAACAGCACGATTACGACGCCGACCGGCACGTCGAGCCAGACGAGCACCGCATAGAGGCAGAGCATCACGAGCACCGACAGGTTCTCGTTGAAGTTCTGCACCGCGATCGAATGGCCGGCCGACAGCAGCACGTGGCCGCGATGCTGCAGCAGCGCATTCATCGGAACGACGAAGTAGCCCGACAGCGCGCCGACGCCGATCAGGAAGACGTAGGCGACGATCAGATACACGGGCAGGCGCAGACGGCCGATGTGCAGCGCCCAGTGCGACGGAAACAGGTCGCGCGTGTAGAACGCCATCAGCATCACCGCGATGCCCATCATGATGCCGACGGGCAGCACCGTCAGCGACTTCTTTAGCGGAATCCGCCCCGCGGCGGCGATCGCGCCGCCCGCGACGCCGACCGCGACCACGGCCTGCAGGATCGCGCCTTCGGACAGCGTCATGCCGAGCGAGACCTCGGCCCATTTCAGCACGATGAACTGCAGCGTCGCGCCGGCGCCCCAGAACAGTGTCGTGACCGCGAGCGAGATCTGGCCGAGCTTGTCGCGCCAGAGCACCATGAAGCAGTCGGCGAAATCGGTGACGAGCTTGACGGGCCCGCGCTCCTGTTTCGGATAGCGCGCGCCGGTATCGGGAATGCGCAGGTTGAACAGCGCGGCGATCACGTACAGCGCCATGATGATGGCCATCGCCGCTTCGGCCGGCGTACCGATCCACGACGGCGTGTGCGCGATCACGTGCGATGCGATATGCGGGCTGATCAGCGCGCCGCCGAGCACGGTACCGAGAATGATCGAGCTGACCGTCGTGCCTTCGATCCAGCCGTTCGCGGCGACGAGCCGGTCGGCCGGCAGCAGCTCGGTCAGAATGCCGTATTTGGCGGGCGAGTAGGCGGCCGCGCCGAAGCCGACGATGCCGTACGCGAGCAGCGGATGCGCGCCGAACAGCATGATGAGGCAGCCGACCACCTTGATCGAATTGGTGATGAACATCACGCGGCCCTTCGGACGGGAATCGGCGAACGCGCCGACGTACGCCGCGAGCACCACATAGGACAACACGAAGAACAGCTTGAGCAGCGGTGTCATCCAGTTCGGGGCGTGGAGGTCTTTCAGCAGGGCGATGGCGGCGATGAGAAGCGCATTGTCGGCCAACGACGAGAAAAACTGCGCGGCCATGATGGTGTAAAAACCTTTTTTCATCTGATGCGATGCTTTCGTCGCTGCGGCTTGGCCGCGTAGGCCGCCAGGTATGCGATCGGCTTATTCCGTTCGAAATGGGTTGTGCGCACGGCTTTATAACACGAAAATACGGCAGTTCGGACTAGCAAGATTCCCCGATCGTTCCGCAAATTGTCGGCTTCGGTGCTCAAAAGGCGCGGTAAGCTGATGATTCGCAAGCGTCTTTACGTAAATTTCCCATGCCGCGCCCGATCTCCGCCACCATCCACACCGCCGCTCTCGCGAACAATCTCTCCGTCGTCCGCCGCTATGCCGGCCCGTCCAAAGTCTGGGCGGTCGTCAAGGCCAATGCGTACGGCCACGGGCTCGCGCGCGTGTTCCCGGGCCTGCGCGGCACCGACGGCTTCGGCCTGCTCGATCTCGACGAAGCCGTGAAGCTGCGTGAGCTCGGCTGGGCGGGCCCGATCCTGCTGCTCGAGGGCTTCTTCCGCTCGACCGACATCGACGTCATCGACCGCTATAGCCTGACGACCACCGTGCACAACGACGAGCAGATGCGGATGCTGGAAACCGCGCGGCTGTCGAAGCCCGTCAACGTGCAGCTGAAGATGAACAGCGGCATGAACCGGCTCGGCTACGCGCCGGAGAAATACCGCGCCGCATGGGAGCGCGCCCGCGCGTGTCCGAGCATCGGGCAGATCACGTTGATGACCCATTTTTCGGATGCCGACAACGAGCGGGGCGTCGCCGAGCAGCTCGCGACTTTCGAGCGCGGCGCGGCGAACATCGCCGGTGCCCGCTGCCTCGCGAATTCCGCGGCCGTGCTATGGCATCCGGATACGCATTTCGACTGGGTGCGGCCCGGGATCGTGCTGTATGGCGCGTCGCCGTCGGGGCTGTCGTCCGATATCGCGGACACCGGGCTGAAGCCGGCGATGACGCTGTCGTCCGAGCTGATCGCGGTGCAGTCGATCGGCAAGGGGCAGGCGATCGGCTACGGCTCGACGTTCTCCGCGCCGGCGCCGATGCGGATCGGCGTCGTCGCATGCGGGTACGCGGACGGCTATCCGCGCGTCGCGCCCGAAGGCACGCCGGTGATCGTCGACGGCATCCGCACGCGCATTGTCGGGCGCGTTTCGATGGACATGATCACGGTCGACCTGACCCCGTGTCCGCAGGCCGGCGTCGGCGCGCGCGTCGAGCTGTGGGGCAATGCGCTGTCGATCGACGACGTCGCGCGCCATTGCGGGACGATCGGCTACGAGCTCATGTGCGCGGTCGCGGCCCGCGTGCCGGTGCGGGCGGAATAAGGGCGCGCGCGTGGCAAAACAGAAAACCGTCTATGTCTGCAGCGAGTGCGGCGGACAAACCCCGAAGTGGCAGGGGCAGTGCCCGTCGTGCCAGGCCTGGAATACGCTCGTCGAATCGGTCGCCGAATCGCCGACCGCCCATCGCTTCCAGTCGCTCGCGAAACGCGCGCCCGTCCAGCGCCTCGTCGACATCGAGGCGGCCGACGTGCCGCGCTTCTCGACCGGGATCGGCGAATTCGATCGCGTGCTCGGCGGCGGCCTCGTCGCGGGCGGCGTCGTGCTGATCGGCGGCGATCCGGGCATCGGCAAGTCGACGCTGCTGCTGCAGTCGCTCGCGGACATCGCGAGCGAGCGGCGCGCGCTCTATATCAGCGGCGAGGAATCGGCCGCGCAGATCGCGTTGCGCGCGCAACGGCTCGCGCTGCTCGAGGGCGCCGCGCCGGCCGCCGAGCTGAAGCTGCTGGCCGAGATCCAGCTCGAGAAGATCCAGGCCGCGATCGACGCGGAGCGGCCCGACGTCGCGGTGATCGACTCGATCCAGACCGTCTACTCGGAGGCGCTGACCTCCGCGCCGGGCTCGGTCGCGCAGGTGCGCGAGTGCGCGGCGCAGCTCACGCGCATCGCGAAACAGTCGGGCACCGCGATCATCATGGTCGGCCACGTGACGAAGGAGGGCAACCTCGCGGGCCCGCGCGTGCTCGAGCACATCGTCGACACGGTGCTGTACTTCGAAGGCGATACGCACTCGTCGTTCCGGCTCGTGCGCGCATTCAAGAACCGCTTCGGCGCCGTCAACGAACTCGGCGTGTTCGCGATGACCGAGCGCGGGCTGCGCGGCGTCGCGAACCCGTCCGCGCTGTTCCTGTCGCAGCACGAGCAAGTCGTGCCCGGCTCGTGCGTGCTCGTCACGCAGGAGGGCACGCGCCCGCTGCTCGTCGAAATCCAGGCGCTCGTCGATACCGCGCACGTGCCGAATCCGCGCCGGCTCGCGGTCGGCCTCGAGCAGAACCGGCTCGCGATGCTGCTCGCCGTGCTGCACCGGCATGCGGGCATCGCGTGTTTCGATCAGGACGTGTTCCTGAACGCGGTGGGCGGCGTGAAGATCGCCGAGCCCGCGGCCGATCTCGCGGTGCTGCTCGCGATTCACTCGTCGATGCGCAACAAGGCGTTGCCGAAGGGGCTGATCGTCTTCGGCGAAGTCGGCCTGGCCGGTGAGATCCGCCCGTCGCCGCGCGGGCAGGAGCGCTTGCGCGAGGCCGCGAAGCTCGGCTTCACGACCGCGCTGATTCCGAAGGCGAATGCGCCCAAGCAGGCGATCGAAGGGCTGAACGTGATGGCGGTCGAGCGGCTCGAGCAGGCGATCGACCGCGTGCGCGGCCTCGAATGAGCGCGCAGCCGAGCGGCAGGGCGCGCGATCTGTCGCGTAATTCACTGTAAAGAATATGTAGGCCGCGGTAACCTGCCGGACACGACTTTTTCCTATCCTTTGCCGGATTGTCGAACCGTGCAATGCGAAGGGAACCTATGTTGAAACGGTATGGGGATGCGCCCGGCGGACGTCTTTACAACCTGCGCGGCTGCCGCGTATCCGAACCGATTCGCCAGCCCTGGGGCGGCGGATGCCGGATCGTCGAATGGATCGACGACGAAGGGCGTCTCGCGCGCCGCGTCGTGTCGGAGGATGTGACCGAAGCGGAGGTCGTCGCGGCGATCCGCCGGCCGACCGAAGGGCGCCGGCATCTGATGGACGACGACGAGCAGCTGCCGCGCGATACGCTGCCGCGGCGCTGAACCGGCGCTGAATCGGCGCTGCGTGGCCGCCGGCCGGCGTGCCGCCCTCAGCCGATCTGCTCGAGTTCTTCCTGCGCGGCGAGCCAGTCCGCCTCGATCGCTTCGAGCCGCGCGTTGACGTCGCCGAGCTTGCGGATCGCATCGGTCAGTTCGGCCTTGCGCGCGGCCTCGTAGCTCGCCGGATCGGCGACGAACGCATCGAGGCGCGCCTTCTCCGCGTGCAGCGTCTCCATTTCCTTCTCGAGCTTCGTGATGCGCGTCTGCAGCGGCTTCTTCAGTTGCGACAGACGCTGCCGCTCCTCGGCCGCCTGGCGCTTCTGGTCCTTGCGGTTCACGGCCGGCGCCGCGCCCGATGCGGCGGCACCTTCCGCCTTCGCGGCCGCGCGCTGCTCGGCCGCATGCTGGAGCAGCCAGTCGCGGTAATCGTCGAGATCGCCGTCGAACGGCTGCAGCCGGTGCTTCGCGACGAGCATGAACTGGTCGGTCGTCGCGCGCAGCAGGTGCCGATCGTGCGAGACGAGAATCAGCGTGCCTTCGAACTGCGCGAGCGCCATCGTCAGCGCATGACGCGTCTCGAGATCGAGGTGGTTCGTCGGTTCGTCGAGCAGCAGCAGGTTCGGCTTCTGCCAGATGATCAGCGCGAGCGCGAGACGCGCCTTCTCGCCGCCCGAGAACGGGCCGACCGCGCTCGTCGCCATGTCGCCCGAGAAGTTGAAGCCGCCGAGGAAGTCGCGCAGTTCCTGCTCGCGCGTGTCGGGCGCGAGCCGCGCCAGATGCGCGAGCGGCGAATCGTCCTCGCGCAGCGTCTCGAGCTGGTGCTGCGCGAAATAGCCGATCGTCAGCCCCTTGCCTTCGCGCACGTGCCCGGACAGCGGCGCGAGCGTGCCGGCCAGCGTCTTGATCAGCGTCGACTTGCCCTGGCCGTTCGCGCCGAGCAGGCCGATGCGCTGCCCGTTCTGGATCGACAGCGTCACGCGCTCGACGATCGGAGTCTCGGTGCCGTCGTCCGCACGGTAGCCGCAGCGCACGTCTTCCATCACCATCATCGGGTTCGGCGCCGCATCCGGCGTGCGGAACTCGAACGCGAACGGCGACGCGACGTGCGCGGGCGCGATCAGCTCCATCTTCTCGAGCGCCTTCATCCGGCTTTGCGCCTGGCGCGCCTTGGTCGCCTTCGCCTTGAAGCGGTCGATGAAGCTCTGCAGGTGCGCGACCGTCTTCTGCTGCTTCTCGTACGCGCTCTGCTGCAGCGCGAGCTGCTGAGCGCGCAACACTTCGAATTGCGAGTAGTTGCCGCCGTAGCGCTTGATCTGCCGGTTCTCGAGATGCAGCGTGACGTTGCAGATCGAGTCGAGGAATTCGCGATCGTGCGAGATCACGATCAGCGTGCCGGGGTAGCGGTGCAGCCAGTCTTCGAGCCAGACGATCGCGTCGAGATCGAGGTGGTTGGTCGGCTCGTCGAGCAGCAGCAGATCGGACCGGCACATCAGCGCCTGCGCGAGATTCAGCCGCATCCGCCAGCCGCCCGAGAAGCTCGCGACCGGCTCGCGCGTTTGCGCGAGCGTGAAGCCGAGGCCGAGCAGCAGCGCTTCCGCGCGCGCGGGCGCGGTGTAGCCGTCGGCGTCCGCGAACGCGGCGTGCGCTTCGGCTTCGGCCGCGCCGTCATGGGCGGCCGAGGCAGCGGCGATGCGCGCCTCGATCTCGCGCAGCGCGGCGTCGCCGTCGAGCGTGTAGTCGAGCGCGGAGCGATCGACGGCGGGCGTTTCCTGCGACACGTGCGCGATCCGCCACGACGGCGGCATCGAGAAATCGCCGGCGTCGGCGTGCAGCTCGCCGCGCAGGACCGCGAACAGCGTCGACTTGCCGGCGCCGTTCGCGCCGATCAGGCCGGCTTTCTCGCCGGGATTGAGCACGAACGAGGCCGAGTCGAACAGCGGCTTGGTGCCGCGCGCAAGGCTGAACTGATTGAAACGGATCACGGCGGAAATGACTGGCCAAAACCGCTATTCTAGACTGCGCACCGTTCGCGCACGCATCGGCCGTCCGGCCAATGTCGCGACGGCCCGATTTGCCGTAGCATTCACGTCGATCCGGTTTCGTCAAAGGAGTGCCCGATGTCTTCCCTGTATACATTCAGCGCCGACACGCTGGCCGGCGTGCCGAGCACGCTCGATGTCTATCGCGGCAAGGTGCTCCTGATCGTCAATACCGCGAGCGAGTGCGGTTTCACGCCGCAGTACGCGGGGCTGCAGAAGCTGTACGAACGCTACGCGGCGCGCGGCTTTTTCGTGCTCGGCTTTCCATGCAACCAGTTCGGCAAGCAGGAGCCGGGCGACGCCGAGCAGATCGGCGCCTTCTGCGAGCGCAATTACGGCGTCACGTTTCCGATATTCGCGAAGATCGACGTGAAGGGTCCGAACGCGCATCCGCTGTATCGCTACCTGACCGACGAGTCGCCCGGCATCTTCGGCCTGAAGGCGATCAAGTGGAACTTCACGAAATTCCTGATCGACCGCGACGGGCGCATCGTGAAGCGCTACGCGCCGTCGACGAAGCCCGAGGACATCGCCGCGGATATCGAAAAGCTGCTCTGACGCGCGGCGCGGGCCCGCATCGGGCACGCGGGCCGGCGGCTACAGGATCGGCGCGAACAGCCGCGCGACGTGCATCGCGATGCGCCGCCATGCGGGCGACTGCCGGTACTCGTTCGTATCGACCTCGTAGGACTGCGCGAAGTCCGCGGCGAGCATCGCGGCCACTTCATCGGCGAACGCGCGATCGATCGTCAGCACCATGATCTCGAAGTTCAGCCGGAACGAGCGGTTGTCGAGATTCGCGCTGCCGATCGCCGCGGCGACGCGGTCGATCAGCACGACCTTCTGATGCAGGAATCCCGGCCGGTAGCGGAACACCTTGACGCCTGCATCGACGAGGTCGCGCGCGTACAGCTTCGACGCCTCGAACACGACGTAGTGATCGCGGCGGCTGGGGATCAGGATGCGCACGTCGACGCCGCGCATCACCGCGAGCTTCAGCGCCGCGACGACGGCCTCGTCGGGTACGAGGTACGGCGTGGTGATCCAGACGCGCTCGCGCGCCGCGTTGATCGCCTCGACGAAGAACAGCGAGCCGGTTTCCTGCTTGTCGGCCGGCCCCATCGGCACCGCGAGACAGTGCATGTCGTCGTCCGGCATCGCGGCCGGCGGCGCGGCGAGCGACGGCAGCGTCTGTGTCGCCCAGTGCCAGTCTTCGGCGAACACGTACTGGATGCTCGCGACGGCCGGCCCGCGTATCTCGATGTGCGTGTCGCGCCACGGCGACAGGCGCGGGTTGCCGCCGAGATATTCGACGCCGACGTTGTGTCCGCCGACGAACGCGCGAGTGCCGTCGACGACGACGATCTTGCGGTGATTGCGGAAGTTGAGCTGGAAGCGGTTGACGAACTTGCGATGTGTCGCAAACGGATGGACTTCGACGCCGCCGCGCCGCAGCGCGTCGACGTAGCTGCGCGGCAGGTCGAAGCTGCCGATGCTGTCGTACAGCAGATAGCAGCGCACGCCGGCCGCCGCGCGCGCGAGCAGGGCGTCGCGCAGCATCTGGCCGAGCGCATCGTCGCGCACGATGAAGAACTGGACGATCACGTAATCGCGCGCGGCGTCGATCGCCGAGAGAATCGCCGCGAAGGTTGCGTCGCCGTTCACGAGCGTGCGCACCGAATTGCCGCCGACGAACGGCATGCCGCCGAGCCGCCTGAGCGCGAGCACTGCGGCCTGGCCGAGCGCATCGGCCGCCGGCCGGTCGCCCGCGTTCGCGTCGAGCCACGGCGCGCGCGGTGTGTGCGTGCGCAACGCTTCGGTTTCGTGGCGGCGCGCGTCGACGTAGCCGGAGAACTTGCTGCGGCCGAGAAACAGATAGGGGATCAGCGTGAGGTACGGCATCGCGGCGAGCGAGACCGCCCATGCGATGGCGCCTTGTGACGTCCGCGTGTTCAGGATCGCGTGGAAGGCCGCGACGATCCCGAGCACGTGGATGGCCAGGATCAGTGTGCCGAGGTGTAGCCAGTCGAGGGTCATGGGCGCGTGACGGACTCCTGAAGTCGTGCGGCGCGGCGGCCGCGTACGCGCATCTTACCCAAGGGGGCGGCGCAGCGGGTTGCCGCGCCGCCTGCATCGCCGGTTCAGCCCTTGCGGGGGAGGTCCGCCGCCTGGATCAGGAACACGTTGTCGTCGCCCGCGCTGGTCGGCAGCCACGTGAGCTCTAGCCCGCCGAACGCCGCTTCGACATGCTCGCGTTCGTTGCCGATCTCGACGACCAGCACGCCGTCGTCGTGCAGCCAGTTGTGCGCCTCGGCGACGATACGCCGCACGATGTCCATGCCGTCGTCGCCGCCCGCGAGCGCCATCTCGGGCTCATGGCGGTATTCGGGCGGCAGCTTCGCCATCGAGGCCGCGTTGACATACGGCGGGTTCGTCAGGATCACGTCGTAGCGCGCGTCGGGCTGCGCGCGGAATGCCGGCAGCGGCGCATACAGATCGCCACGGTGCAGCGTGATCCGGTCTTCGAGGCCGTAGTCGCGCACGTTGATCTGCGCGACTTCGAGCGCATCGGCCGACAGATCGACCGCGTCGATTTCGGCGTTCGGGAACGCGCTCGCCGCGAGGATCGCGAGGCAGCCCGAGCCCGTGCAGAGCTCGAGCACCGCGCCGACCTGCTCGGGATCGGCGACGTATGGCTGCAGCCCGTCGTCGAGCAGCTCGCCGATGAACGAACGCGGCACGATCACGCGCTCGTCGACGTAGAAGCGGTGGCCGTGCATCCACGCTTCGCGCGTCAAATAGGCGGCCGGCACGCGCTCGGCCGCGCGTCGCTCGATCACCGCGAGCACGGCCGCGATTTCGTCGGGCAGCAGCCGCGCGTCGAGGAACGGTTCGAGCGTGTCGAGCGGCAGGTCGAGCGTATGCAGCACGAGATACGCGGCTTCGTCATAGGCGTTGTCCGAGCCGTGACCGAATGCGAGCTTCGCCTTCGAGAAGCGCGTCACGGCGTAGCGCAGCAGGTCGCGAACGGTGGCAAAAGGGGTCGTCATGCGAGGCTCCGTCAGGCGATCAGTTGTTCAAGCACGCGGCGGTACACGTTCTTCAGCGGCTCGACGAAGCGCACCTCGATATGCTCGTCGATCTTGTGGATGCTGCCGTTCGGCGGACCGAACTCGATCACCTGCGGGCAGATGCGCGCGATGAAGCGGCCGTCGGACGTGCCGCCCGTCGTCGACAGCTCGGTCGTGAGGCCCGTCTCCGCGCGGATCGCGTGCTCGAGCGCATTCGACAGCTCGCCGCGCGGCGTGAGAAACGGCAGGCCGCTCACCGTCCACTTCAGCGTGTAGTCGAGCTGGTGCTTGTCGAGGATCGCGTGCACGCGTGCCTGCAGGCCTTCGACGGTGCTCGCGGTCGAGAAGCGGAAGTTGAACAGCAGATCCGCGTGGCCGGGGATCACGTTCGTCGCGCCTGTGCCGGCACGCAGGTTCGACACCTGCCAGGTGGTCGGCGGGAAGTACTCGTTGCCTTCGTCCCACTGCTCGGCGGCGAGTTCGGCGAGCGCCGGCGCGAGCAGGTGGATCGGGTTCTTCGCGAGATGCGGATACGCGATGTGGCCTTGCACGCCCTTGACGATCAGCTCGCCGGACATCGAGCCGCGGCGCCCGTTCTTCACGACGTCGCCGAGCTCGGCGGTCGACGTCGGCTCGCCGACGATGCAGTAGTCGAGACGCTCGCCGCGCGATTCGAGCAGTTCGACGACCTTCACGGTGCCGTCGGTGGCCGGGCCTTCTTCGTCGCTCGTGATCAGGAACGCGATCGCGCCGCGGTGGTCGGGGTGCGCGGCGACGAATTCCTCGGCGGCGACGACGAACGCCGCGAGCGAGGTCTTCATGTCGGCGGCGCCGCGGCCGTACAGCTTGCCGTCGCGATGGGCGGGGACGAACGGCGGCGACGTCCATTGCTCGAGCGGACCGGTCGGCACGACGTCGGTGTGGCCCGCGAACGCGAGCAGCTTGCCGTCGCGGCCGTCGGTGCCGCGCTTGACGGCCCACAGGTTGGTCACGCCGTGCGACGCGACGGTCTCGCAATCGAAACCGAGCGCGGCGAGGCGCTCGGTCATGATCTGCTGGCAATGCTGGTCGTCGGGCGTGACGGAGGCGCGCGCGATCAGTTGTTCGGTAAGGGCTAGGGTGGCGGACATGGTTCGGACCACTTTCGATAAAAAATGCCGGCGCGGTGGCCGGCAGCGATGAGACGTCGCGCGCTGCGCCGGCGGCGCTAGGCGGCGAACAGCGCCGCGTATTGGTCGGCCGCGAAGCCGACCGATTTCACGCGGCCGTCGACGACCAGCACCGGCCGCTTGATGACCGACGGCTTGTGGATCATCAGCGCGACGGCGCCGGCCTGCGTGTCGGCGGCGGCCTTCATGGCGTCGTCGAGCGCGCGCCAGGTCGTGCCGCGCTTGTTGACGAGCGTGTCGAGCGGCACGTCCTTCAGCCAGTCCTCGATCAGCGGCGCGCTGACGCCGGCTTTCTTGAAGTCGTGGAATTCGAACGCGACGCCGTGTTCGTCGAGCCACACGCGGGCTTTCTTCACGGTGTCGCAGTTCGGAATGCCGTAGACGACCACGGTGCGCGGCCTGGCCATCAGTCGCCTCGCAGCAGCTCGTTCAGGCCGACCTTCGCGCGCGTCTTCGCGTCGACCTTCTTCACGATCACGGCGCAGTAGAGGCTGTGCGAGCCGTCCTTCGACGGCAGGTTGCCCGCGACGACGACCGAGCCGGCCGGAATGCGGCCGTAGCTGATTTCGCCCGTCTCGCGATCGTAGATCTTCGTGCTCTGGCCGAGATACACGCCCATCGAGATCACCGAGTTCTCCTCGACGATCACGCCTTCGACGACTTCCGAGCGTGCGCCGATGAAACAGTTGTCCTCGATGATGACCGGGTTCGCCTGCAGCGGCTCGAGCACGCCCCCGATGCCGACGCCGCCCGACAGGTGCACGTTCTTGCCGATCTGCGCGCACGAGCCGACGGTCGCCCACGTATCGACCATCGTGCCTTCGTCGACGTATGCGCCGATGTTCGTGTACGACGGCATCAGCACGACGTTCTTCGCGATGAACGAGCCGCGGCGCGCGATGGCCGGCGGTACGACGCGGAAGCCGCCCGCGGCGAAATCCTCGGCCGTGTAGTTCGCGAACTTCGACGGCACCTTGTCGTAGAACTGCGAATAGCCGCCGGCCGGCATCGGCGCGTTGTCCTCCAGGCGGAACGACAGCAGCACGGCTTTCTTCAGCCACTGGTGCACGGTCCAGTTGCCGTCGATTTTCTCGGCGACGCGCAGCGCACCTTTGTCGAGTTGCTCGATCGCATGAGCGACGGCCTCGCGGACTTCGGCGGGCGCGGCCTTCGGCGACAGCTCCGCACGGTTTTCCCAGGCGTTATCGATGATTTGCTGAAGTTGTTGCGACATGTTCGTTTTCGCAGGAGATGGATGGAATTGATCGGGATGGACGTCTTACTGCGCGATGCCGCGGCAGAAATCGACGATGCGTTGCGCGCCCTCGACGCATTCGGGGGTGCCCGCGACGAGCGCGATCCGGATGAAATCGCGGCCCGGGTTCGTGCCGTGCGCGTCGCGCGCGAGGTACGAGCCGGGCAGAACCGTCACATTATAGTCGGCGTACAGGCGGCGGGCGAACTCGGTGTCCGACAGGCCGGTGCGCGCGACGTTCGCCCACAGATAGAACGCGGCGTCCGGCAGCTTCACGTCGAGCACGTCGGCGAGCATCGGCGTCACGGTGCTGAACTTCTGCAGGTACAGCGCGCGGTTCTCGCGCACGTGCGCCTCGTCGTTCCACGCGGCGATGCTCGCGTGCTGCCACACGGGCGACAGCGCGGCGCCGTGGTACGTGCGGTACAGCAGGAATTTCTTCAGCAGCGCGGCATCGCCCGCGACGAAGCCCGAGCGCATGCCGGGCACGTTCGAGCGCTTCGACAGGCTCGACAGCATCACGAGCCGCTCGAAGCCGCGGCCGAGGCGGTGCGCGGCCTCGAGGCCGCCGAGCGGCGGCGTCGCTTCGTCGAAATAGATTTCCGAATAGCACTCGTCGGACGCGATCACGAAGCCGTGGCGATCGGACAGCGCGAACAGCTCGCGCCAGTCGTCGAGCGTCAGCACGGCGCCGGTCGGGTTGCCCGGCGAGCAGACGTAGAGCAGCTGCGTGCGCGCCCAGACGTCGTCCGGCACGGCCGCGTAGTCGCAGGCGAAGTTGCGTGCCGGATCGCTGTTCGCGAAATAGGGCTCGGCGCCGGCCAGCAGCGCCGCACCTTCGTAAATTTGATAGAACGGATTCGGACAGAGTACGATCGCTTTCTGCCCGCTTTCGGCCGGGCGGCTGTCGATCACCGTCTGCGCGAGCGAGAACAGCGCCTCGCGCGAGCCCGAGACCGGCAGCACCTGCGTCGCCGCGTCGACGGCCGGCAGCCCGTAGCGGCGCTCGAGCCAGCGCGCGATCGACGTGCGCAGCGCGTCCGAGCCGGCCGTCGCCGGATAGGCGGCGAGGCCGTCGAGCGCGGCCACGGCCGCGTCGCGGATCAGCGCGGGCGTCGGGTGCTTGGGCTCGCCGATGCCGAAGCTGATCGGTTTGAGGCCGGCAGGGGGCGTCACGTCCTTGAACAGGGCGCGCAGCTTTTCGAAGGGATAGGGCTGGAGCGAGTCGAGTCGAGGGTTCACGGGCGAAGCGGCCATCGCGGCCGGTTGGAGCGAAAGGAGCGGCGGCGCGCCGCGGCGGCGAACGGGCGCCGGCGGCGCGCGTCGCAACGGACGATTATAGCGTGACGAAATCCGGTCACGGGCGGCCCGCGGGGCGGCCCGGCGGTACGAACGAAGGGTATCGAAACAATGAACAACGCGGTACGCGGCAGCCTGCCGACACTCGCGATCCTGATCGGCGCATCGGTGTGGGGCGTGATCTGGTATCCGCTGCGCATCCTCGCGTCGCTCGGCGTGACGGGCACGCTCGCGAGCGCGCTGACGAGCGTCGTCGCGTTCCTGTTCGTGATCGTCGCGCGGCGCAGCGCGATCGCGACGCTGCGCTGGCACTGGGTGCTGCCCGGCATCGCGCTGACGGCCGGCGTGACCAATCTCGGCTTCGTGTGGGGCACGATCCACGGCGAGGTGCTGCGCGTGATGCTGCTGTTCTACCTGACGCCCGCCTGGACCGCGATCTACGCGCACTTCCTGCTGCGCGAACGGCTGACCTGGGCCGGCGCGGGGCTTGCCGCGCTGTCGATCGGCGGCGCGATGCTGATGCTGTGGTCGCCGCGGCTCGGCCTGCCGCTGCCGTCCAATCCGGCCGAATGGGCGGGCCTCGCGGCCGGCCTGAGCTTCGCGATGAGCAACGTGCTCGTCATCAAGGCGAGCCGCGAGCTGCCGTCGATGCGCGCGGAGATGCGTACCGCGACGCTGTTCGGCGGCGCGGCCGCGTTCGGCGCGATCGCGTCGCTGATCGAGGGGCTGCCGCCGGTGCCGGCGAGCGGCGCGCTCGGCGTCGCGGCGCTGATCGTCGTCGCGATCGGCGTGACGATGGCCGCGAACAATCTGCTCGTGCAGTACGGCCTCGCGCGCGTGCCGGCCAACCGCGCATCGATCATCATGCTGTTCGAGATCGTGATCACCGCGCTGTCCGCATGGGTGTTCGCGAACGAGCTGCCGACCGCGCGCGAGTGGGCCGGCGGCGCGTGCATCGTGCTCGCGACGCTGCTGTCGAGCCGCGTCCACCGCGCGGCACCCGCGCAGGACAAACCCGGCGACGGGCAGAACGGCGCACGCGCGATGGTATGATTGAAGCCGTTTGCGGGGCCTGGCGCTTGAGTGCGCGGCCCCGTTTTTGAATTCCGGGGGTGCGTGCGCGCCAGGGCTGACAGCCCCCGCGCCGCGCGCCGCTGTTCGTTTCACCTCTTCTTCACATCCGATACCGCCGTGCGTCTGAGCTCGATCAAACTCGCTGGCTTCAAATCCTTCGTCGATCCCACGCATTTTCAGGTTCCGGGCCAGCTCGTCGGCGTGGTGGGCCCGAACGGATGCGGCAAATCCAACATCATCGACGCCGTGCGCTGGGTGCTCGGCGAGTCGCGCGCCTCCGAGCTGCGCGGCGAGTCGATGCAGGACGTGATCTTCAACGGCTCGACGACCCGCAAGCCCGGCAGCCGGGCGAGCGTCGAGCTGATCTTCGACAACTCCGACGGCCGCGCGGCCGGCCAGTGGGGCCAGTACGGCGAGATCGCCGTGAAGCGCGTGCTCACGCGCGACGGCACGTCGAGCTACTACATCAACAACCTGCCCGCGCGCCGCCGCGACATCCAGGACATCTTCCTCGGCACCGGCCTCGGCCCGCGCGCGTACGCGATCATCGGGCAGGGGATGATCGCGCGGATCATCGAGGCGAAGCCCGAAGAGCTGCGCGTGTTCCTCGAGGAAGCCGCGGGCGTGTCGAAGTACAAGGAGCGCCGCCGCGAGACCGAGAACCGGCTGCACGACACGCGCGAGAACCTGACGCGCGTCGAGGACATCATCCGCGAACTCGCGGCGAACCTCGAGAAGCTCGAGGCGCAGGCCGTCGTCGCGACGAAGTACAAGGAGCTCGTCGCCGAAGGCGAGGAGAAGCAGCGCCTGCTGTG
Organism: Burkholderia sp. BC1; assembly: GCF_052683555.1. Classification (NCBI taxonomy): domain Bacteria; kingdom Pseudomonadati; phylum Pseudomonadota; class Betaproteobacteria; order Burkholderiales; family Burkholderiaceae; genus Burkholderia; species Burkholderia sp. BC1. The sequence goes on along the minus strand of NZ_JBQYLP010000052.1, from coordinate 11,570 downwards.
GCTGCTGCGCAAGAACGAGGCCGCGGCCGAGCAGCAGAAGCAGCAGCGCGCGATCGAGCAGGCGCAGATCGACCTCGAAGCGCAGACCGCCAAGCTGCGCGAAGTCGAATCGCAGCTCGAGACGCTGCGCGTCGCGCACTATGCCGCGAGCGACGCGATGCAGGGCGCGCAGGGCGCGCTCTACGAGGCAAACGCCGAAGTGAGCCGCCTCGAGGCCGAGATCAAGTTCATCGTCGAATCGCGCAACCGCGTGCAGGCGCAGATCGCCGCGCTGAACGCGCAGCGCGAGCAATGGCGCGCGCAGGCCGAGAAGGCGCAGGACGAGCTCGAGGAAGCCGAAGAAGCGCGCGCGATCGCCGACGAGAAGGCCGCGCTCGCCGAGGACGAAGCCGCCGCGAAGCACGATGCGCTGCCGGCGCTCGAAGCGAAGTGGCGCGACGCGCAGGCGCAGCTCAACGACGAGCGCGCGCGGATCGCCCAGACCGAACAGTCGCTGAAACTCGAAGCCGCGCACCAGCGCAACGCCGATCAGCAGCTGCAGCAGCTGCAGCAGCGCCACGAGCGGCTGAAGGCCGAGGCTAGCGGGCTCGATGCGCCTGACGAGGCGCAGCTCGAGGAACTGCGCATGCAGCTCGCCGAGCAGGAGGAAATTCTGGCCGAAGCGCAGGCGCGGCTTGCCGATGCGCAGGAAACGGTGCCGCGTCTGGACGCCGAGCGCCGCGCCGCGCAGGAGCGCGTACAGGCCGAAAGCGCGCAGATCCACCAGCTCGAGGCGCGGCTTGCCGCGCTGAAGCAGCTGCAGGAAAACGTGCAGACCGAAGGCAAGGTGCAGCCGTGGCTCGACAAGCACGAGCTCGGCGCGCTGCCGCGGCTCTGGAAAAAGCTGCATGTCGAACCCGGCTGGGAAGCTGCGCTCGAAGCGGTGCTGCGCGAGCGGCTCGCGGCACTCGAAGTGTCGAATCTCGACTGGGTGAAGGCGTTCGCGACCGACGCGCCGCCCGCCAAGCTCGCGTTCTACGCGCCGCCGCCCGCCGGCGAGCCGCCGGCGCCGGCAGCGGGGCTGAAGCCCGTGCTGTCGCTCGTGCGCATCGACGACGCCGGCATCCGCGCGGTGCTCAACGACTGGCTCGGCAACGTGTACGTCGCCGACGACGTCGCCCAGGCGCTCGCGGCGCGAGCGCAGCTGCCTGCCGGCGGCGCGTTCGTCGTGAAGGCCGGGCACATCGTCACGCGCGTCGGCGTGCAGTTGTATGCGGCCGACTCCGAGCAGGCCGGGATGCTCGCGCGCCAGCAGGAAATCGAGAATCTGACGCGCCAGGTGCGCGCACAGGCGCTGCTCGCCGACGAGGCGCGCACCGCGGCCGTGCGTGCGGAAGCCGCGCATACGCAGGCGACGCAGGCGCTCGGCGACGTGCGCGCGCAGGCCGAGCGCGCGACGCAGCGCGTGCATGCGCTGCAACTGGACGTGCTGAAGCTCGCGCAGGCGCACGAGCGTTATACGCAACGCAGCACGCAGATCCGCGAGGAACTCGAGGAGATCGGCGCCCAGATCGACGAGCAGCGCGCGTTGCGCGCGGAGTCGGAAGCGAATTTCGAGCGCTTCGATGGCGAGCTCGCGGAGCTGCAGGCGCGCTTCGAGGACAACCAGCTCGCGTTCGAGGCGCTCGACGAATCGCTGACGCACGCGCGTCAGGAAGCGCGCGATCTCGAGCGCGGCGCGAACGACGCGCGCTTCGCGGCGCGCAACGCGGTGACGCGGATCGACGAGCTCAAGCGCAGCATCCAGGTCGCGCACGAACAGAGCGAGCGCGTCGCCGCCTCGCTGGAGGACGCGCGCGCCGAACTCGAGACGATCAACGAACAGACCGCGCACACCGGGCTGCAGGACGCGCTCGAAATCCGTGCGGTGAAGGAAGCCGCGCTGCAGGCGGCGCGCATCGAGCTCGACGATCTGACCGCGAAGCTGCGCGCGATGGACGAGCAGCGTCTCGTCGCCGAGCGTTCGCTGCAGCCGCTGCGCGACCGCATCACCGAGCTGCAGCTGAAGGAGCAGGCCGCGCGCCTGTCCGTCGAGCAGTTCGCGGAGCAGCTGGCGGCGGCCGAGGTCGACGAGGAAGCGCTGCGCGACAAGCTGACGCCGGATCTGAAGCCGTCGTATCTGCAGGGCGAAGTCACGCGGCTGAACAACGCGATCAATGCGCTCGGCCCCGTCAACATGGCGGCGCTCGACGAGCTGAAGGCGGCGAGCGAGCGCAAGGTGTTCCTCGATGCGCAATCGGCGGACCTGACCGACGCGATCACGACGCTCGAGGACGCGATCCACAAGATCGACCAGGAAACGCGCACCTTGCTGCAGGGAACCTTCGACGAGGTCAACCGTCACTTCAGCGATCTGTTCCCGCGCCTGTTCGGCGGCGGCCAGGCGAAGCTGATCATGACGGGCGACGAGATTCTCGATGCGGGCGTGCAGGTGATGGCGCAGCCGCCCGGCAAGAAGAACGCGACGATTCACCTGCTGTCGGGCGGCGAGAAGGCGCTGACGGCCACCGCGCTCGTGTTCGCGATGTTCCAGCTGAATCCGGCGCCGTTCTGTCTGCTCGACGAGGTCGACGCGCCGCTCGACGACGCGAACACCGAGCGTTTCGCGAATCTGGTGCGCGCGATGTCGGACAAGACGCAGTTCCTGTTCATCTCGCACAACAAGATCGCGATGGAAATGGCGCAGCAGCTGATCGGCGTGACGATGCAGGAGCAGGGCGTGTCGCGGATCGTCGCGGTGGACATGGAAACCGCCGCCGGTTTTGCCCAGAATTGACGTTTGACCAAACCGGACCGCGGGCGCGCGGCGCATGGGCGCCCGCTCGCGGTTCGACGTAAAAGAATTGCTGATGGAGCGTGCATGGACGAGTTGACACTCGGTTTGATCGGCGCGGGCGCCGTCGTGGTGGGCGGCGTCGTGGTCTACAACGCGTGGCAGGGGGCAAAGGTGCGGCGCAGGATGCCGCGTCCGATGCCTGAAGAGACGGCCGAGGCGATCAGCCGCCCCGAGCGCGACGACGAGTTGCCGTTCATCGAGCCGGTCCGGCAGCCCGTGCGGCGCGAGCCGGCCGCGGCCGCACCGGTCGCCGCCGGCGGCGCGTCGGCCGAAGCCGCGCGCGTCGAGCCGACGTTCGGCGGCGTATCGGCCGGCGCGGCGCCCGCGGACACGCCGGCCGATCTGCAGGCCGAAGCGACCGGTGCCGAGACGCGCGTCGATACCGCTGCGCGCGACGAAGCGAGCGAGCCGGCCGACGCGAGCGCCGATGCGCATGAGGCGCCTGCCGCGACGGCAGAGTCCGCCGAGCGCGCGGAACCGGTGCTGCCGGCCGCGACGACCATTTCGTCCGCGCCGCCGGCCGTCGTCGATCGCCGCATCGACTGCATCGTGCCGATCCGGCTCGGCGCGCCGCTGCCGGGCGACAAGATCCTGCCGGCCGCGCAGCGGCTGCGCCGCGCGGGCAGCAAGCCCGTGCATATCGAGGGCAAGCCGGAAGGCGGCCACTGGGAGCTGCTGCAAAACGGCGTGCGCTACGAGGAACTGCGTGCGGCCGCGCAGCTCGCGAACCGCAGCGGCGCGCTCAACGAGCTCGAGTTCTCCGAGTTCGTGACGGGCGTCCAGCAGTTCGCGGACGCGATCGACGGCGCACCCGAATTCCCGGACATGATGGAAACCGTCGCGATGGCGCGCGAGCTCGACGGCTTTGCCGCGCAGTGCGACGCGCAGCTGTCGATCAACGTGCTGTCCGACGGGGCGCCGTGGTCGGCGAACTACGTGCAGGCTGTCGCGTCGCAGGACGGGCTGCTGCTGTCGCGCGACGGCACGCGCTTCGTGAAGCTCGACGCGAAGCAGAATCCGGTATTCATGCTGCAGTTCGGCGACACCAACTTCCTGCGCGACGACCTCACCTACAAGGGCGGCGACATGATCACGCTCGTGCTCGACGTGCCGGTCGCCGAGGAAGACATCCTGCCGTTCCGGCTGATGTGCGATTACGCGAAGTCGCTGTCCGAGCGGATCGGCGCGCGCGTCGTCGACGACTCGCGCCGGCCGTTGCCGGAATCGACGCTGCTCGCGATCGAGCAGCAGCTGATGAAGCTCTACGCGAAGCTCGAGGAAGCGGGCATTCCGGCCGGCTCGCCGGTCACGCGACGCCTGTTCAGCCAGTAACGCAGGCATTCGGGCGACCGCGCGCGGCGTATGCCGGCCGGTCGCCGCGCGCGATCGCGATGCGGCGACGCAGCATCGCGCCTGCACGCAGGCCGCGCCCCCGGCACGGCGCCAAACTGAGATAATTCGGCATTCGATTTTTTTCGCAAGAATCTGCCGCCAGCATGGCCCGAACCCAAGCCGAACCGCCAGCCAGTCAACCCGATGCGCGCGCCGCCTGGCTGCGCGACCAGCTCGAACGCGCGAACCACGCGTACTACGTGCTCGACCAGCCCGATCTGCCCGATGCGGAATACGATCGGCTGTTCCGCGAGCTGCAGCAGCTCGAATCCGATCATCCCGATCTCGTCACACCCGATTCGCCGACGCAGCGCGTCGGCGGCGCCGTCGCGAGCGGCTTCACGCCGGTCGTTCACGATGCGCCGATGCTGTCGCTGAACAACGGGTTCGCCGATGACGACATCGTCGCGTTCGACAAGCGCGTCGCCGACGCGCTGGGCAAGACGACCGATCTCGCCGGCTCGGTGACGGATCCCGTCGAATACGCGTGCGAGCTGAAGTTCGACGGGCTCGCGATCTCGCTGCGCTACGAGCACGGCGTGTTCGTGCAGGCGTCGACGCGCGGCGACGGCACGACCGGCGAGGACGTGACCGAAAACGTCCGCACGATCCGCTCGATTCCGCTGAAGCTGAAGGGCGACCGCGTGCCGGCCGTGCTCGACGTGCGCGGCGAGGTGCTGATGTTCAAGCGCGATTTTGCGCGTCTGAACGAACGCCAGCGCGCGGCCGAGCAGCGCGAGTTCGCGAACCCGCGCAACGCGGCGGCCGGCAGCCTGCGCCAGCTCGATCCGAAGATCACCGCGCAGCGTCCGCTCTCGTTCTTCGCGTACGGCATCGGCGTGCTCGACGGGATGCCGATGCCCGATACGCACAGCGCGCTGCTCGACTGGTACGAGGCGCTCGGGCTGCCGGTGAACCGCGAGCGCGCGGTCGTGTACGGCGCGCAGGGGCTGCTCGACTTCTTCCGCAAGGTCGGCGAGAAGCGCGAGTCGCTGCCGTACGACATCGACGGCGTCGTGTACAAGGTGAACCGCCGCGACGAGCAGGATCGCCTCGGTTTCGTGTCGCGTGCGCCGCGCTTCGCGCTCGCGCACAAATTCCCCGCGCAGGAGGCGCTGACGAAGCTGGTCGCCATCGGCGTGCAGGTCGGCCGCACCGGCGCGATCACGCCGGTCGCGCGGCTCGAGCCCGTGTTCGTCGGCGGTGCGACCGTCACGAACGCGACGCTGCACAACGAGGACGAGGTGCGCCGCAAGGACATCCGGATCGGCGATACGGTGATCGTGCGGCGCGCCGGCGACGTGATTCCGGAGGTGGTGGGCGCCGTGCTCGACCGGCGTCCGGCCGATGCGGCCGAATTCGTGATGCCGACCGAATGCCCGGTATGCGGCTCGAAGATCGAGCGGCTGCCCGACGAGGCGATCGCGCGCTGCACGGGCGGGCTGTTCTGCCCCGCGCAGCGCAAGCAGGCGCTGTGGCATTTCGCGCAGCGGCGCGCGCTCGACATCGACGGGCTCGGCGAGAAGATCATCGACCAGCTCGTCGAGCTGAACCTCGTACGCACGCCGGCCGACCTGTTCAACCTCGGCTTCGCGACGCTCGCGGAGCTCGACCGCTTCGCGGAGAAATCGGCGCAGAATCTGCTCGATTCGCTCGAGAAGGCAAAGCACACGACGCTCGCGCGTTTCATTTACGCGCTCGGCATCCGCCATGTCGGCGAATCGACCGCGAAGGATCTCGCCAAGCATTTCGGCTCGCTCGACCCGATCATGAACGCGACGATCGACGAGCTGCTCGAAGTGAACGACGTCGGGCCGATCGTCGCCGAATCGATCCACCAGTTCTTCGCGGAAGAGCACAACCGGACCGTGATCGAGCAGCTGCGCGCGCCGGGCAAGGTCACCTGGCCGGAAGGGCCGCCCGCGCCGAAGGCGCCGCAGGGCGTGCTCGCCGGCAAGACGGTCGTGCTGACCGGCACGCTGCCGAACCTCACGCGCGACGACGCGAAGGAGATGCTCGAGGCGGCGGGCGCGAAGGTGGCCGGCTCGGTGTCGAAGAAGACCGATTACGTGATCGCGGGCGCCGAAGCCGGCAGCAAGCTCGCGAAGGCCGAAGCGCTCGGCATTCCGGTGCTCGACGAAGACGGGCTGCATCAACTCCTGGAGGGCAACACGCGATGATTCGCGAAATCCTGAAGATGGGCGATCCGCGCCTGCTCGAGGTCGCGCGGCCGGTCGACCGGTTCGACACGCCGGAATTGCACGAGATCGTCGCGGACATGTTCGAGACGATGCATCACGCGAACGGCGCCGGGCTCGCGGCGCCGCAGATCGGCATCGGGCTGCAGATCATCATCTTCGGCTTCGGCAGCAACAACCGCTATCCGGACGCGCCGCCCGTTCCCGAGACGGTGCTGATCAATCCGAAGCTCGAATACATGCCGCCGGACATGGAAGAGGGCTGGGAAGGCTGTCTGTCGGTGCCGGGGATGCGCGGTGTCGTGAGCCGCTATGCGAAGGTGCGCTACAGCGGCTTCGACCAGTTCGGCGCGAAGATCGATCGCGTCGCCGAAGGCTTCCATGCGCGCGTGGTCCAGCACGAATACGACCACCTGATCGGCAAGCTGTATCCGATGCGGATCACCGACTTCACGCGATTCGGCTTCACCGAAGTGCTGTTTCCGGGACTCGATCCGGCCGCGGACGATTGACGGCCGATGCCGCAGGCGTGGCGACCATGCCGCCGCGCGCGTCGTGATGAACGGAGAAAGAAAAAGCCCGCCGTCGATGGCGGGCTTTTTCGTTGATGCGGTGCACGCGCGGTGCGGGCCGCGGCGTGCCGGTCAGAACTGCTCGTCGGCGGAGAGGTAGCGCCATTGGCCTTGCGGCAGCGCGCCGAGCGTCACGCGGCCCATCCGCACGCGCTTCAGTCCGATCACCTCGAGACCGACGAGTTCGCACATCCGGCGGATCTGACGCTTGCGCCCTTCGCGCAGCACGAAGCGCAGCTGCTCGCCGTTTTGCCAGCTCACCATCGCGGGCTTCAGTGCGACGCCGTCGAGCTCGAGGCCGTGCCGCAGCTGCGCGAGCCGTTCGGCCGGGAAGTGCTGGTCGATGTCGGTCAGACGGTCGCCGAAGCGCACGCGCACCAGGTATTCCTTGTCGACGTCCGACTGTTCGCCGATCAGCTGTTTGGCGATCCGGCCGTTCTGCGTCAGCACGAGCAGGCCCGTCGAGTCGATGTCGAGCCGGCCGGCCGGCGCGAGCGCGCGCAGATGCTGCGGCGAGAAGCGCAGCGGCGAACGGTCGCCGCTCCAGTGGTTTTCACGCGTGATCAGGACGCTGGCCGGCTCGTAGCCGTCTTCGGCCTGGCCGGACACGTAACCGACCGGCTTGTGCAGCAGGATCGTCACTTGGGCGGCCTGCGCGGCCTGCGCGCGCTCGTCGATCTCGATGCGCTGATCGGCGCGAACCTTCGTGCCGAGCGTGTCGATGCGCTCGCCGTCGACGAGCACCCAGCCTTTCTCGATCCATTCATCGGCTTCGCGGCGCGAGCAGAGACCGAGCTCCGACATCCGCTTCGACAGGCGCATCAGGCCGGCTTCGTCGCCGCGATCGACGTCCGCGGCGCGGCGCTTCACCGGTTCGGCGGTTTTCAGTCGCGCGTTGCCGGACGGGCGGCGCTCGGCGGTGCTGCCGCGCTTCGGGCCTTCGCCGGCAGCGGCGTCGCGATACGGTGCGCGCTTGCCGCCTTCCGCAGCGCTCGCGCGACGCGGACGTGCATCGTCGTCGTTGCGGCGCGTCGGACGCTCGGACGACGCACGACGCTCGCCGAAACTGCCGCGCTTCGCGCCTTCGCCGGCGGTCGCGGCGTCGCGATACGGTGCGCGCTTGCCGCCTTCAGCGGCGCTCGCGCGACGCGGACGTGCATCGTCGTCGTTGCGGCGCGCCGGGCGGTCGGAAGACGTGCGACGCTCGCCGAAACTGCCACGCTTCGCGCCTTCGCCGGCCGCGGCGTCGCGATACGGTGCACGCTTGCCGCCTTCAGTAGCGCCCGCGCGACGCGGACGCGCATCGTCGTCATTACGACGCGCCGGACGGTCGGACGACGCACGACGCTCGCCGAAACTGCCACGCTTCGCGCCTTCGCCGGCCGCGCCGTCGCGATACGGTGCGCGCTTGCCGCCTTCAGCGGCGCCCGTACGACGCGGACGTGCCTCGTCGTCACTACGACGCGCCGGACGCTCGGACGACGCACGACGCTCGCCGAAACTGCCACGCTTCGCGCCTTCGCCACTGGCGGTGGTGTCGCGATACGGTGCACGCTTGCCGCCTTCAGTAGCGCCCGTGCGACGCGGACGCGCATCGTCGTCATTACGACGCACCGGGCGTTCCGACGACGCACGACGCTCGCCGAAGCTGCTGCGCTTCGCGCCTTCGCCAGCCGTGTCGCGATCGGGCCGCGGCGCATTCGCGCTCGCCGCTGCGCGCGGCTTGGCCGGGCGCGGGCCTGCGGCCGGCGTGCCGGCGGCCGGTTTCGGTCGCGCCGGCTTGGCTGCCGCGGCGGGCGCTGCGGCGCGCACCGGCTTGCGGGCGACGAGGCTGCCCGAACGGACAGGTGCGCGGCTCGGCGATGCCGGCCGCGGATTCTTGACGGTCAATTTGGTGCGCATAAACGCTGGAGTTGGTTCAGACTGCGATCGCGCGCAGCAATTCGGTTTCCACCTGGATCTGCAGCCGGTTGTCGGACAGGCCGGCACCGTCGAGCAGGAAGACGTCCTCGACGCGTTCGCCGAGCGTATTGATCCGCGCCGCATGGACGCCGACCCGGTGCTCGGCCAGCACGCGCGCGATCGAATAGAGAAGGCCCGGCCGGTCGTTGGCGGACACGGACAGGATGTAGTACTGGCCGCGCTCGTCGGCCCGCAGGTCGACGCGCGGCGTGATCGGGAACGTGCGCGAGAGCCGCGACAGCCGGCCCTTCGACGGTTCGGGCAGCGGCATGGCCTCGGTCAGCCGCGACGCGAGCTGCTGCTCGACGAGATTCGCGATGTCGCGATAGCGGACGTCGCCTTCGGGCCGCGTGACGATGAAGTTGTCGAGCGCGTAGCCGTGCCGCGTCGTGCTGACGCGCGCGTCGAGCACCGACAGTCCATTGCGGTCGAAATACGCGCAGATGCCGGCGAACAGGTCGGGGCGGTCCTTCACGTAGACGAGCACCTGCAGCGCATCGCCGACGGGCGACGGCCGCGCGCGGACGATCGCCGTCTCGGCGTTCACGTGGCGGTACAGCACGCGCGTCTGCCACGCGATGTCGGCGGCGTCGTGGCGCAGGAAGAAGCCGACGTCGAGCTGATCCCACAGCGCGCGGTGCGCGTCGTCGGGCACGGTCTCGAGGCGCAGCAGCGCAAGCGCCTCTTCCTGGCGCGACTTCAGTTCCGAGTGCGCGTCGGGCTTCGCGCCGCCGAGCACCGCGAGCGTGATCCGGTACAGATCCTCGAGCAGCTTGCCCTTCCACGCATTCCACACTTTCGGGCTCGTGCCGCGGATGTCGGCGACGGTCAGCAGATACAGCGCCGTGAGCCGGCGCTCGTTGCCGACCAGTTCGGCGAAGCGCCGGATCACGTCGGGATCGCTCGTGTCCTGCTTCTGCGCGACCTGGCTCATCGTCAGATGGTGCTGGACGAGCCAGACGATCAGCGCCGCATCGTCGCCGGCGATGCCGTGCTCGCGGCAAAAGCGCCGCGCATCGGCCATGCCGAGCGTCGAATGGTCGCCGCCGCGGCCTTTCGCGATGTCGTGAAACAGCGCGGCGACGTACAGCACCCACGGACGCTCGAAATTGCCGATCAGCTGGCTGCAGAACGGATATTCGTGCGCATGCTCGGCCACCGCGAAGCGGCGGATGTTGCGCAGCACCATCAGGATGTGCTGGTCGACCGTGTACACATGGTAGAGGTCGTGCTGCATCTGGCCGACGATGCGGCGAAAATTCAGCAGATAGCGGCCGAGCACGCTCGTCTGGTTCATCAGCCGGAACGCGTGCGTGATGCCTTCGGGCTGCTGCAGGATCTGCAGGAACGTGCGGCGGTTCTGCGGGTCGCGCCGCCACGCGTTGTTCATGATCTCGCGCGAGTTGTACAGCGCGCGCAGCGTGCGTGCGGACAGCCCCTTCACGCCGCGCGTCGTCTCGTACAGCAGGAACGCTTCGAGGATCGCGTCGGGATGGCGCTCGAACACGCCGTCGTCGACGATTTCGAGCATCCCCTGTTTCTCGACGAAACGATCGGGCGACAGCACGCGCGTGATGCCGCTCGTCGCGGGGAACAGCTGCGCCTCGATGTTCTGGATCAGGATCGTCGCGAGCTGCGTGACCGCTTTCGCGGCCCAGTAGTAGCGGCGCATCAGCTGCTCGCTCGCGCGCTTGGCGGGCGTCGGCCGATAGCCGAAGCTTTCGGCCGCCTGCGTCTGCAGGTCGAACACGAGCATGTCCTGGCGGCGGCCGGCGATCACGTGCAGCCGCGCGCGCAGCGTCTTCAGGAACGCTTCGTTGCGCCGCAGCTCGCGCGCCTCGCGATCGGTGATGAGCCCGCGCGTGTCGAGTTCGCGCCAGCTGCTGCCGAAGCCGGCCGCGCGCGCGATCCACAGGATCGTCTGCAGGTCGCGCAGCCCGCCGGGGCTTTCCTTCACGTTCGGCTCGAGGCTGTACGGCGTGTCCTGGAATTTCGCGTGGCGCTGCCGCATTTCGAGCACCTTCGCGGTGAAGAACGCGCGTGCGTCGAGCGCCTCGTGATAGCGGACCGTGAAGCGCTCGAACAGCGCGGTGCTGCCGACGATACGGCGCGCCTCGAGCAGCGACGTCTGCACGGTCACGTCCTGCGACGCTTCCTCGATGCACTGCGCGACCGTACGCACGCTGCTGCCGATCTCGAGCCCGAGATCCCATGCCATGCCGATGAAGCGCTCGATGCGCGCGTCGAGCGCTTCGTCGTGCGTATCGGGCAGCAGCACGAGGATGTCGACGTCCGAATGCGGTGCGAGCTCGCCGCGGCCGTAGCCGCCGACGGCCACGAGCGCGAGCGTCGCGGGCAGCCCGCAGTCGTCCCAGACGCGCTTGAGCGCGTCGTCGGTGAGCTTCGACAGCGCGTGCATCAGCGACGCGACGTTGGTCGCGCCGCGAAAGCGCTCGAGCAGCTCGGCCTTGGCGGCCTTGAATGCGGCGCGCTGCGACAGCGCTTTGGGGGCGGGGGCGGCGTGAGCGCTCATGAGCGGCCGTTCGGACGAGCTGTCTCTTATACACATCT
>NZ_JBQYLP010000051.1:0-44572 GCF_052683555.1 Burkholderia sp. BC1 | reverse complement strand
CAGACTGATCACGTTCGCCGAAACGATTGATCACCATCGCCGAAATCCGCACGCAATGATACCGAGCGACTGGAAAAATTGTTCGACCTGTACGCAAAGATGGCGGCGTCAGAAGCGAAGCCGGCCAAGAAAACCATTCGAGCACGGAAAACCGCGTAATGAGCAACGAAGAGACCAAGCGTTATTCCATCCCAACCGTCTCAATCAAGACGGATCGGACAGGGGCATCCAGCAAATCGAACGCATTGGGCATGCGTCCGATGCAGGAGCGCGCCTACGCCAAGCGGGGCGAACAGTACCTGCTGATCAAGTCGCCGCCGGCTTCCGGCAAGTCGCGAGCGTTGATGTTCATCGCACTCGACAAACTGATGAACCAGGGCATCAAACAAGCCCTGATCGTGGTGCCCGAGCGCTCGATTGGCGGCAGTTTTGCCGACGAGCCGCTGTCCAAGTACGGCTTCTTCGCCGATTGGGTTGTGAAGCCGCAATGGAACTTGTGCAACGCGCCGGGCGCGGATGACGTGAAGGTGGCCCCGTCCAAGGTTAAGGCCGTCGGTGAGTTCCTAGCGAGCGACGACAAAGTGCTGGTCTGCACGCATGCCACGTTCCGCTTTGCCTACCAAGAGCTTGGCCCGGCCGCGTTCGACGATCGGTTGATCGCGGTGGACGAGTTCCACCACGTCAGCAGCGACCAGGACAACATCCTGGGCCGACAGTTGACCGAGTTGATTCAGCGGAACAAGGTGCACATGGTCGCGATGACCGGCTCCTACTTCCGTGGCGATGCCGAAGCCGTGCTGGCACCGGACGACGAAGCGCGTTTCGAAACGGTGACGTACACCTACTACGAGCAGTTGAACGGCTACGAGTATCTGAAATCGCTCGACATCGGCTACTACTTTTACACCGGCCCGTACCTCGATGCGGTCGTGCGGGTGCTCGATCCGTCGTTGAAGACGATCGTGCACATCCCGAACGTCAACTCGCGCGAGAGCCTGAAGCAAAAGCACAAAGAGGTTGAGGGGATCATGGACAGCCTCGGCACCTGGAAAGGTACCGATCCCCAAACCGGCTTTCACCTTGTCGAACTGCCCGGGGGGCGCGTGATCAAGGTGGCTGACCTGGTGGACGACGGCGACGGCCGCTCCGCTGTTCTGTCGGCGCTGAAAGACCCGACGCAGAAAAACAACCGCGATCATGTGGACATCATCATCGCGCTGGGCATGGCGAAGGAAGGGTTCGACTGGATTTGGTGCGAGCACGCGTTGACCATTGGGTACCGCAACAGCCTCACCGAAATCGTTCAGATCATCGGTCGTGCCACTCGCGACGCTCCGGGCAAGGAAAGCGCGCGCTTCACGAACCTGATCGCAGAACCGGACGCGTCCGAGGACATGGTGGCCGATGCGATCAACGACACCTTGAAGGCGATCGCCGCAAGCCTGCTCATGGAGCAAGTATTGGCTCCACGCTTCGAGTTCACGCCGAAGGACGTGGGCAAAAAGGACGGTTTCGACTACGGCCCCGACGGCTACAAAGACGGCCAACTCAACATCGGCGTGAACCACGACGACGGGCGCGTTCACGTCGAGGTCAAGGGGCTGGTGGAACCAAAGTCCGAGGAAGCGGCTCGCATCTGCCGCGAGGACATCAACGAAGTGCTCGCCTCGTTCGTGCAGAACAGCAAGACACTGGAGCGCGGCTTGTTCGACCACGACAATACGATTCCCGAGGAACTGACGATCCTCCAAATGGGAAAGATCGTACGCGAGAAATACCCGCACCTGGAAGAGGACGACCAAGAAGCCGTGCGCCAGTATGCGGTCGCTGCGCTGGCCTTCACACAAAAGGCCAAGCAGATCGAAATGCTGGCCGATGATGAGGCAACCGGCGGGACCGGCGACGGCACACCGAAAGCGAACCTTGCACTCATTGAAGGCGTGAAGCAGTTTGCGATGAGCGTCAAGGAACTGGACATCGACCTGATCGACCGGATCAACCCGTTCGATACCGCCTACGCGATTCTCGCAAAGGCGATGGATGAAAAAACGCTTAAACAGGTGCAGGCCGTGATCGCGGCGCGCAAGATCAACATTCCGATCGAGGAAGCGCGCGAACTGGCGAAGCGCGCGTTGGTGTTCAAGCACGATCGTGGTCGCCTGCCCGACATCAACGCCGCCGATCCCTGGGAGAGACAGATGGCCGAGGGCATCGCCGTCCTCGCCCGCTTCAAGGCCGCCGAGAAGAGGAAGGAAGGCAATGGCAACGCGTAAAAAGAGCCCAGTACCGGACGACGTGTCCGACGACGATCTGCTTGAACAGTTGGGCATCTCGGTCGAGGTCGAGGTAACGGGCGGTCGCACTCCCCAGGAAGAACGCATCATCGCCGGCTTCGAGGAAATCCAGCGCTTCGTCGAGCAGCACGGTCACGCGCCTCGCCACGGCGAAGGCTTGGACATCTTCGAGCGGCTGTACGCCGTTCGCTTGGACCAACTGCGCCGCAACACGGCCGCGCTGGCGTTGCTTGCGCCCCTGGACACCGAAGGTCTGCTTGCCGAGCCAGCGGCCGAGGCCGTGGTGAACCCGGATCAACTGGACGACGACGATCTGCTCGCTGAACTCGGGGTCGAGGCCCAAGGTGACGACGACATCCGGGTGCTTCGGCACGTCCGATCGGCTGCGGAAAAGGCAGCGGCCGAGCAAATCGCCGACCGCACGCCGTGCGTCGATTTCGACACGTTCAAGCCTCTGTTTGACGAGGCCAAGGCCGGGCTGAAGGACGGCACTTGGGAGGCGCTGCCGTTTGCTCACGATGCTGAAATCAAACTGGAAAGCATCCAGCAAGGCGATTTCTACATCGTGAACGGACAGATTGCCTACATCGCCGACATGGGCGACGAAATCAAAACGTCCGTCACCGACCGACCGGACGCACGGCTTCGTGTCATCTACGACAACGAGACCGAAAGCGATCTGTTGCAGCGTTCGTTCCAGAAGGCGCTTTACCGGGACGACACACCGCGTCGTCTACGCAAGAAGGACGCGGGTTCGCTTTTCAGCGGCGAATGGCAAGACGACGACGTGCAGAGCGGCACCATCTACGTGCTGCGCTCGCTGTCCGACGATCCGCGCATCGCCCCGTACCGCCAGGTCATTCACAAGATCGGCGTGACGGGCGGCAAGGTCGAAACGAGAATCGCGGACGCCGAGAACGATGCGACGTACTTGCTCGGTAAAGTGGAAGTCGTGACCACGTACAAACTGGCGGGCGTCGATCGGACCAAGGTGGAATACCTGATCCACAAGATTTTTGCGAATGCCCAACTCGACCTGGAAATCCCCGATCGCTTCGGCAAGCCGGTCAGACCTCGCGAGTGGTTCCTGGTGCCGCTACCGATCATCGACGAGGCGGTGCAAAGCATCCTGGACGGTACGATCCTGAATAAGGTCTACGACCGGGAGACAGGCAAGTTGGTTAGCAGATGATCGCTCGTAGCGACGGCATCAGGCCGGTGCCGCGCCCTCTGCGTCGATCTCTGTTTCCGCCTCCTCATCGGCGTCTGTGTCCGCGTCGTTCACCTCGAACACACCTTCGAGGTATGCGGCATAGCGTTCTTGGAGGTATTTCAGCGATGATGGTTTATCCACCTGTACTTCCAGGCTATCTTGGAAGAACTTCAACCGCGCCCGATTTTCATCAAGGACCTGTGCCCACGTTTTTGCGTAGATGTTGACGTTCGACTTTGAGTGCAGAAGCCCCTCTTCCCCGACCAACTCCTCGACGTAAGGCGTCAGTTCATCACTGATGATCCAGAAATCCCACGTCACGCCAACCTTCGAGAATCGCGGATCCTTCATGACGCTGAACGCATAACCTTGGATTTGCGTGACCTCATCGGGACCGATCTTTACCTTCGGTGCTTTGAGTTCGACCACCAAGTGCGTCAACTGGTTGGCGACATGGCGCTTCGTTGCCCGCGACAACATGAGGTCCACAATGCCTCGTGTCTGATAGATGTGTTTGACAGGCTCGTCGATTACAACATCAGTGCCCAGTTCACGCTTATGCTCGATCAAGGCCGTCGTCAGAGACTGGTCGTTGACCGATAGACCGAACTCCTCGCCGAACAACCAGCAGTTTTGCGCGATGATTTGATGCAACTGCGACCGCTCCTTCAATCGCCTCTTGGGTTCGGGATCGAAGAGCACGGCTTCCAGGCCAGTCAGAAACTTCAACCGGTCTGAAACAACTTTCGCCGCACTGATGATCGCCGACAGCGACGTGTCCTGCAGCAACTGCGCCAGTTCTTCTCGCTGTCTCCTGGGCAAGAGCAACACCTCCTCGAGGATCACCTGCAAGTCCTCAGGGCTGTGCTCGATCGCCTGTCGCAACATGCGGAGTTGGAACTTACGATTTTTCGGTTGGCTGGTATCGAAATCCGGCAGATGGCGAGCGACATTGACCGCTACGATGTCGAAAACTTGGCGCTCGACCTTCTCGACCGGAGTTATAGGCTCGCCGCTGAACGGGTAAACCGCTTGATCCTTCCATTCTTCAACGACCGTGCGCGCTTCTTCTGCTGCTCGTGCTCGGAAATGATCCTTGATTGCCTGTTGAGCCTCGCTGATTGCTGCCACGACACCGGGCTGCATTTCTGCCAAGTCAACCGTACCTTCCTTCTGTGCCAGGTCGAGATAAGGCGATGCGATGTACCCTGAGAACTGAAACCGCCCAGGGATATGGAAACGACGATCGACCTGCAACAACGGAAAGCGCTGCTCGTTACAGAGATACAGCGCTCGATTGCCGGCCGCTTTCCACTCGACAACTTCCAAGCGCACTCTGTGGTGCTTGTTATCGATCACCATGTCGGTAAGGTTGACAAACTTGCGGCCGACAATGGCAGAACCTGGATCGATCGGAGCACCGTCGAGTACAATCTTCGCATCTTTGTAATCGGCCAAGTACAGGGCGAAGATTTCGGTCAACTCCTGTCGCCCATCCTCGGTCGTGAACGTCCGAAAATCCTTGATAGGTTCACAGATCGTAAGCGTGATGCCGGTGCTCGCGGGACCGCTAACCTCGGCCTCGTCGCTGATGCTAACGTGACGGATGTCGGTTGCGGACATGTGAATGGAATACGTCCAAAGCTTGTTATCTCGCTTATAGACGACCGTCCATTCCGCGACTCGCCCCAAGGCAAACGCCTTGAACCGCCCTCGCCCTTCTTGTCCGTGCAGGAATCGCCCCAGTGCCGTCTGCGATTTGGACTTCTTCCAGGATCCACCGAGTGACGTAAAACAGGCCTCCGCATCGGAGCGAGGAAGACCATCACCGTCGTCCGTTACAACAATCGCGTCAAGGGATTCCAGGTCGTTGTACTTGAACGACACCTCAACCGTTTTGGCGTCCGCGTCAAAACCATTCCAAATCAGTTCCGACAGAGCCGGGACGGGTTTGGCGCGCGTGATTTTCTCCAGGAAGTCCGACTGGACTTCAACTGCATACTGTTTCGCCACCATGCGCCATCCCCCGTCCTGTTGAGTTACGACCACTTTTCTGGCAAGCATTCTACCGCCGCCCCGCCGTGAAACGCTTGCCCGAGGTAGGAATGTGCGCTTTCGCACCCAAACATGTCGATCACCCGTATCAGAACAGTTTTGCCTTGGTCGCCGGCAACGCTGCCAGGCGCTCGGTACTCTGACGCATGTTGCGCAGTGTCCGCTAATCGACATGGGTGCGAGGCAGGTGCATCTTGCGCTCAGCGCTTCGCCTCCGCGTCGTCGAACGAGCGCATGCGCTGCTCGAGCGCGGCGACGGACGGTTGGTCCTCGGACCGTTCCGGCAGGACTTTCAGGGGCTTGCCGTCGAACTCCTTGTACTCGGAATGCTGGATCCGTTTGGAGAGCTTGACCCGGTAGCGCGTGTCGATCGTCAGCAGGTGCTCGTCGAACAGGGTGTGGATGTCCGCGCGCAGCAGGATGCCGTTGCACGTCAGGTAGTCCGTCTTTTCCGCGTGGGGCACGATGTGCGCCGCCTCAACCACCGCATCGACCATGGACCCGGTCACCGCGCATCGTCGGCGATACGCCGCAAGCAGACGGTCGCGAAACTCCTTCTGGCCACGCCGGGTCTTGATGGCGCGCTGCTGGGTCTCCTCCTCGGTTTCCTCTGTCTCCCCATCCCCGCTGCGCACGGCTTCTGTGTCGAGGTCCGGTTTCACGCCGCGCACGATCTTGCACTCGCCCGTCACGTGGTCGTGCCGGTGAACGTACCAGGGTTCGCTATCGAGGATGCGCCGGCTGACCGCCGACGCCTTTTCGGCGAGTTTGTCGCGGGACCGACGGTCGCCGTCACACACGATAACGCGCACGGCTATTCGTCGCTCGTACGACTCGCGGATCGCCGCGTCGAGGTTCAGAGCTCGGACCGACTGGTCAACGGCTCTCGATCGTGCCGACGTGCTCTCCGAGGGATCGTCGGCGATGCGTTTCAACTCGTTCGCTGTGTCCAGCACTGATTCTGCGAAAAAGGGGATGCCGTTTTCCGCCTGCAGCGTTCCGTGCCACAGGCAGAGCACGTAGCCTTCCGCGAGGGAGCCGAAGGACCAGTTGTAGCAAAACTGGGGGTTCGAACGGTAGTCCTCGACCTCGCTGCCGTCCTTCCTGCGGTGCCAGCCCGCGACCGAAATGTCGGCGCGCACCAGGATGTCGTAGATCACCTCCTTGCGGCGCGGTGCCAGGTTCTCCAACGCCTCGACGTCCGGGTTGGTTCCCGCGCGGCTGAACGTCACGTAACGCGCGGTGCGATCCACCCGTGTCTTGCGCCAGCCGTTACTCATCCACGCCAGCGCCTGCACATGGGTGTCAGTGCCAGGCGTCGAGTTTTGCCACCACTCGTCGTGGTTCAGGGCTGACGGTGGCAGGTCGTCGCGGATAATCGCCTCGATCTGGTCGAAGGTCAGCGTGAGTTCGCTGCTGGTCGCCTGACGAAGGTGCTCCCCGAGTGGTGCGTATTTGCTCATGGTTTGTCGTTGTCGATGAAGTCGAACACGGTCGTCAGGGATCTTATCCCACCTAGGGGTGGGGAACGCCCTCGCACGGGCGATCCTCGGACCCTGCGGAGATCGTTGAGGCGTGCCGGATCCGTGCACGCTTCTGGTAGCCTGGCGGCTCCGGGCACCCCGCTTCGTGCCGCCTCCTTCGGTGATCGCCCCGGCACCATCGCCCGCGTGCGGAGGTCAGGGTGCATCGCCACCGCGCCCGCCTCCCTCACCGCCAGTGCTGCGCGGGTGCGTAACGCCGTCAAGCCGTCTTCGCTTCTCCTGCTCGTTTGGCGAACGGGGCGCTTCACGCGCCCCAGGGCCGATCCGATCAGTCGATGCCGTCGGCCCGCATGTGGTCGAACAGCCCGCCGTCGAGTTCGTCCGACGAGCACGCCGCGTCGCGCAGCATCCCCTCGATCAAGCCGGCCGCATCAGGGTTCGAGCGCGGCTTCGGCACCTCGTCGTCCCACGACGCCGGGTAGCCGTAGCAGTCCCGAAAGTCGCGGTCGGTCATGCAGTCGTCGTCGATCGCAGGCTGCTGCGGCTCGTCGTCGAGGTCGGGCTGGTTGGTGTAGGCCGCGACGGTGGCCTTGGCCTCGTCGAACGTCCGTTCGACCTCGGCCACGAGCGCGGCGCGCGCCTCTGCGGGCAACCATGCGAACGCGGGGCGGGTGGTGTTTTTGGTGCGGCTGGTGGTCATGGTGTGGTTCTCCTAGTACCTAGTAGATGGTGGCTGGATCAGTTCGTGGTGGCGCTGGCCGTCGAACCTTCGGCGTTGCGCTCGCGGTGGCGCTCCATCACCTTGCCGAACGCGCACGCTGCCGTGACGAGGCCCGCCGCGACCATCGCCTCGGGGCTGATGTGGAAATGGTCGGCGAAGCGCACCAGGTCCTCGGCGTCGATGTGGTCTTGATCGTTGTAGAAGTCGCCCGCGTGCATGGCGTTGAACAACGCCGCGGAGTCGAGCGCGGCGAGCGTTTCGATGGCGTCGTGCAGGGCTGCAGCGTCCACGGTCTCCGGCGGGTACGTTGCGTCGAGCCGTTCGTGCAGCAGGCCCGCACCGTGGCTGTTGTTCATCAGTTCGAGCGCGTTCAGCAACGCCTCGGGCGTGATGTCGTAGTCCTCGGCGAGTTCTGCGCGCAGACTTGCGAGAAAGGGCTCGTAGTCGGCGGCCTGCTGCGCGTCGAACCAGAGTTCGTCGCGCTCGTCCTCGTCGTCTGGGTCGTCGGCGTGCTCGTCGATCCAGTCGTTGAGCCATTCGTCTTGCGCGTCGTTATGCTCGCGCTCGGCCTTGAGCGCGCGGATCGCGGCCTTGCGGCCCAGCGCGACCAGGGCGTTGAGGGCTTGTTCGGTGTGGTGGTCGATGCTCATGTGTAGCACTCCTGAATGGTGTGATGGGTGGTATCAAACAAACATACAAACGTATCAGTGCAAGGTGGCGCCGGCCGACGCGGCGTAGAACGGGCTGTCAACGTGATAGTTGATCCCGATCTGATTGCCAAAGGCCACGGCCTTGGCGTCGATCGTCTCGCCCTGGATGCTGTCGTCGGGCAAGCCCATGCTGTCCAGGATCGTGCTCAACATCGGGAACAGGTCGAAATCGTCACGCCCTTTCATAGCAGCCGCCACCAGCATGAACTGAAAGCCGGTGTACGCCGGCGTTTCATCGATCGAGGACGGGCAGACCGCCGTCCATGCGGCGATGGCGAAGTCGATGGCCTTCTGCGCGCGTTGCTCGGTGCGAACCAGCATTGCCACCAGGTCGCGGCGGTTCTTGGCGCAACGCTTGGAGCGGTGCAGGTACAGGGCGCGCCGTTCGGCCTCGTCAAGGTTCGGCGTTGCGAGCGTCAGCAGGCCGTAGGCGACCGTACCCTCGCGCGCCACGGGCAGGCTTTCGTTGAACGTCATGAGGGCTTGAACGAGCAACGCGCGCAACGGGTGCGGGAGGGCGATCCAGAGGATGGCCTCGACCGTCGGGCTGTTGTTGATCAGCGTGTAGACGATGGGCAGCGGAAAACACTCGTCCAGCAACGCCTTGCGGGTTTTTTCGTTGGCTGCGTCGTGGGGGTTGCGGTATTGCATAGCACTCTCCAGAGAGTTGGTCGCGTGAAAGGCAAAGGGACACCACGGGTTAGGTGGTACTTCTGCCTCCCGACCAACTGGAGGTGCTGCTGTTACGACCGCCGGCCCGTGCACAGGCCGCCGGCTGCTGGGCTTGCGTTCGCCCAAATCCGAGTCGCGTGGGTGCGCCTCACGGCGCGCTGGCGTTGCCGCTGCCAGCCCCGCGTCGTCGCTGGTGGGCGTCGCGGTGAATGGAATGTACCGCCTGGGTACTGGCCGTACAACGCCTTTTTTATTGATATGGCCCCATTCGTTGAAAACGCGCGGGGATTTGCGGGGAAGGGCGGGGCAGCGTCGGAACGAGACGGGAAAGCCCCTATACTCTACAAGGCTATTGTTTGCTCACCCGGCGGCCTGCAGCAACGTGCGCAACTGGTCGAGCACGGCCGGGTTGTTCGCGGCCTGGGCTTTCAGCGCGTCGAGCAGGGCGTCGGCGTCGCTCGGCTGGGCAGGTTCCATCAGGCCGGCCGCCTCAAACACCCGGCGCTCGTGCGCGAGGTAGATCGGGCGGAGCATGTTCAACTTGCTCTTGATGCCGATGTACGTCTGCGTGATGTCCGCCTTCTGGTCGGCGTGGTTGAGCGCGATTTTCACCAGGCCGAAGTTCTGCGTCCCGTTGATCATGACCGTTTCGGCCACGCTTCCCGCGAAGGATCGCCGCAGGTCGTGCATTCGGATTTTTAGGCCCGAACCGTCTTCCCCGATGTCGAGCGCGCCTTGCGGCTCGACGAGGTGCAGGCCACGGCGTTCGGATGGGAACACCCATTCCGGGAACTCGATCGTTTCGCCCTTGGCCGCGCGCCGAACGTCCCGCCCCCGGGGCGTTTCGTTGTGTGCTTTCAAGTCGCGCAGCAGTTGTGCGCACGTGTCGGTGAGCGGGAACGCGTGCGTCGAGCCGTTTTTCGTGTCCCGGAACTGCACGAACTTACGGTCGAAATCCACGTCGCTCCACCGGAGCGCGGCGGACTCCGACCGACGTGCGCCCCACGCCAGCGAAAGCAGGATGTAATCCGCCATGACGCGCTTGGTCCACGGACGCCGGCCGGTCGGCGTCGTCCGCATTTTGGCGATCGTGCGCAGCCAGTCTTGGCTTTGCGTCTCCTCGGTGTCGAGCGCCGTCGTTCGGCGCTTGCCCGCCGGCAGTTTGTGCGTTTTCAGGTACTCGTCGAACGGGTTCAGCGGCGGCTCTTCCACCGACGACATGCGCGACCACGCGGCCCGCGTGTAGCGCCAGCATTTCAGAGCGGTGGTACCGCTGATGGTCGTCGTCAACTGATCCATCATGGCTTTGAGGTCGGCCGCGGTCACGTCGTGCACGGGCATGTGCCAGATGCTCGTCCGACCGACCCATTGCGCCACGTCCCGCCGGTCGCGCAAGGTGCCCGGCGCATCGGTTGCGGCCTGGCGCTCGGCGTCGCGCTTGACGACGAACTCGAACGTGAGTTTGTCCCGATCGTATCGGGCCGCTGTAGCCTTGCGGTTGTCCTTGACCACGTGGTTCGGGTCGATGCCTTCGGCGATCTTCGCCAACGCCTCGGCGGCTTTCTTCTGTGCCACTTTCAGCCCCGTGGCGGGAAAGTCCCCGCACGGGAACCGGCAGGGCTTGCCGGCAAGTTTGCGCTCCGCGTAAAACACACGGCTCTTTGCCGTGACGCGCAGCGAAAAGCCTTTCATGTTCGCGTCGCGCACAAAGTAGTCCGTCATCCCGGCCGGTACCGACGCGGTGAGTACGGTGCCGGTGGGTGACACGCCGACCGGGCGTTGCTCGAACGGCAGGCGGGCGATCTGGAGGAGCGTCTTGTCGTTGAACGGGATTTTTTCGATGCTGGGCGCCGGGTTGCTGGCGTCGTTTTGGGCGGTCATGGGTCGTTCCAGGAGGGCATGGGTGCGGGTGAATCATACCGACTTTTGGCTCCCCCTTGGCTCCCCATCCATCCCGAAAAAGCCCGTAAAACCCCGCGTTTGCTCGCTTTTTAGGCACTACGAACGGACCGGCACGACGCACGAAATATCGTCTAATGCCTTGTATTTATTGATATTTATTATGAATGTAAGGTGCTTTTATGGCTATTCGTCCACGCCCTCTTAATCCGTAGGTCGAGTGTTCGAGTCACTCACGCCCCACCAGGAATTTCGAAGGCCGGTCAGCGCAAGCTGACCGGCCTTTTTCGTCTGTGCAGCACCGCACGCCGCGATGGCCGCGTCGGGCAAGTTCGAATCGCGGCGCAACCTCAGCGCTCGAGACTTCCCCGAATCCCTTGCTTCCGCAACGATGTCACACGGCGTAGTCCGCCACCGTTCCCAGCTTCGTCCGCAACGCTGACACAACGGTGTCGACATCGATATCGCTGACCGCACCGCTGCTCTGGATACCGATCGACTTGCAGCGCGGCGTGAGTCGCAAGTGCATGGGCTCCGCGTGCGCAAACAGCGTGACCGAGCCGGCATCGGTGGTGTGTGCGACATGCATCAGCCCGCCATCGCACCCCACGAATCCTGCGCTGCGCGCGATGACGGCGCGCGATTGCAGCAGGCTCAGCTTCCCCACCAGAGAGCGCACGGTAAAGCGCGCATAGGTGTGTCGACCGATCGCGTCCGCGGCATCGCGCCCGTTGTCCGAGCCGAGCAGCAAGACGGACGGCGGCACGTCGAGATCGTCCGCCGCATCCAGTGCGCACAACAACTCGGGCCAGCGGTCGTAGGTGCGTCTTGGCTCGATGCCGCCGACCGCGATGCACAGATACGGCGTTTCGGGCACGAGCGCGTCGACGCTGCGTTCCGTCGGAGCGCTGCAACCGAGGTAGGGCTGCGCGAGCGCGTGCAGCCGCGCGGGCGTCAGACCGAGTCCGAATACGTCGTTGATCGCAGCAAAGCTGAACTGCGTCTGATTGCGATCCGGACCGTAGAAGTAGCCGAACAGGCAGGCGAACGGCAGGTGCCTGAAATGCTTGCGCTTCAATCGGATCGACGGCAGATTGAATTCGTTCAGCAGCACTGCATCGTAGTCGCGCGCCAGTGCGTCTTCGACGCGGTCGAACACATTGGCGAAAACATCGTCTTCCTCGAACAGCGGGCGCAGTTTCGGCAGCGTCAGCAGATCCACTTTCACGCCCGTGCCGCGCAGCAGGCTTCGGCCGGCCATGTCCATGGTCGCGTCGCCGAAATTCGCCTTGCCGGTGTACAGCCACAAAATCCGCGCATCGTTCGGCAACGTGTCGCGATAAAGCGCCGTCTGCCCGCCCAGCGCGAGCGACCATCGGCGGTGAAGATATTTTTTCGCGACGGTCAGCTTCGAGGCCTGCGCGAGATAGCGCGCCGGATCATGAGGCACCGATTCGTAAGGAATCGACGTAGAGCGTGCGACACAATGGTCGATCAATCGAAACATGGTTGGTATCGTTGTCATTTTCGTCGGCCGTGCCCGCACCGTTGCCGACATATCGCGCCGTTTCTCGCGACGGAACGGCATCGACGGCCTTTCCCCGGGACGAATGTCGATGCACGTGCGCCATGGCGCCCGCCGCGAACGCTCCATTATAGGGGCTCGCGACACCGAACCCGCATTCTTGACCGGCGGCAGCTTCTAAAGTAACGTCTCGCACGCCATGTCGCCGGATGGCGCAGTCAATCCAATCGACCATTTGCCGTATCCGCGCCGCATCGCGCCCGCCATCGCCTGCGATAGGCAACGCCATCGAGGTGGCGCATGCAGCCAACGGCGCGGTTCGCCGCTTGCCGGCAAGGATCGCGCTTGCCTACGTCGACGGGGCGGTCACCAAGCCAATCTCAATTTCAGATTTCTTCCGGAGCCCGTGTTGAGGCGTGATTGCTTGTCGTCCCCCGCCCGGCTACCCAGTCGTGATGAACGCCCGCCGCTCGCAGCCGTCGCAGCCTACATCGTGATTGCAGCCGCCCCGCTGTTCCTCGTCACCATTCGTGGCTGGAGCAGCGCGGTCCTGTTTGTCGCGGCGCTCTGTGCCGCCGTCGCCTTGGCGCAGCGACGCGCTTCGCCCTTCGTCGCAGTCGCGGAACGGCCGGCCACGATGCGCATGGCGATCGTGCTGCTGCTTCCGGTCGCATCGATCCTGATCAGCTCGGCTTTCCGCGGCAAATTCGCCGCACCGATGTTCGACAGCCCGTCCCGGTTCGCCGCCGCGATCCCGATTCTGCTGCTGGTCGTGCACTATCGGTTCAGCGTCGGCCGGTGGCTGCAGTACACGATTCCGATTGGGCTCGTCATTACGTTCGTGCAGCTCCACTTCTTCGAAGGCCCCCATTTCTGGGACGGCGACCGAATGGCGACGTACTTCGCGGATCCGCTGACGTTCGGTCAATACATGATGACGCTCGGACTGATGAGCCTCGCGTCGATCAACCTGTTCGGCAAGGACCGCCCGCCGCTGATCGCGTTCAAGTGCGCGGCTGCGGCGCTCGGGTTCTATCTGTCGATTCGCTCCGGCAGCCGCACCGGCTGGCTGGCGATGCCGATCGTGATCGCCTATCTCGCGCTGCCGCGGCGTCGCCAACTGCGCGCACGCAACGTCGCGTTGGCACTCGGCGTCGTGGCCGTGCTACTGGTTTCCAGCTATGAGTTCTCGCAGACGGTCCGCGACCGCATCGACGCTGCGCAGCAAGACTACGCGAGCTATCACTTTTCGGGCATTGCGCCCGACACGTCCGCGGGGCTGCGCATCACCTTCCTGCGCATCGGCACCTATCTCGCCGCGACGCATCCGCTCGGCGGACTCGGAGACACGGGTTTCGAGTCGGCGTTGAAGGCGCCCGAACTCGCGGCATTCGCTTCTCCGTATGCGCGCAGCTTCGCCCTGCATGCGGGCTTTCACAACGAGCTGATGACGAATGCGGTACGCTCGGGCATCTGGGGAATCCTGTCGACGCTCGCCTTGTTCATCGTACCGATGGTCATTTTCGTGCGGGCCATTCGCTCGCCCGACCGCGATCGCGTCGCCAATGGCACGATGGGCCTCGTGTTCATGATCTGCCAGATTGTGAGCGGCATGACGACCGAGGTGTTCAACCTCAAATTTACGGCCAGCTTCAGTGCGATTTTCATCGCAGCGTTGTGCGGTGCCTCGATCATTCGCTATGGAAAAGAATAAATACTCGATTACGTTCGCCTGCTACAACCAGGTCGAATATACGAAGAAGTGCATCGACAGCATGCTGAAACATGGCACGCCGCTCGATCGCGTCGTGGCCGTCGATAATGCGTCGAGCGACGATACGCTCGAGTATCTGAAGAGCCTTCCGCTCGGCGGCGTCATCCACAATGCCGAAAATCTCGGATGCGGAATCGCATGGAACCAGGGCGCACTGCATCAACAGGCCGAGTGGACCGTCGTCATGAACAATGACGTGCTGGTATCCGCGGAGTGGATCGAACGCCTGATCCATGCGGCCGAGAAACACAACCTGAAGGTCGCGTCGCCGGCCTTGGTCGAAGGGCCGCTCGACTACGATTTCGACGATCAGTCGCTCGTGTGGAGCGATCGCATGCGCGACACCCTTCGCGTCGGCACTCGCCATGCCGTCTGTCTCGCCGTGCATCGAAGCGTATGGCATGAGGTCGGCTACTTCCAGCCCGTACCGAAGCTGCTCGGCTATGAGGACACGCTGTTCTTCAGCGAGCTCGACAAGGTCGGCATTCGCACCGCGATCACCGGTGCGGCGTGGCTGCACCACTACGGCTCGATCACGCAGACCGCGATGAAGCAGGAGCGCGGACTGTCGAGCAAGCAAGGTCTCGCCAACCGAAAGAACTATCGGCTGCTGAATCAGAGTTGGCTGACGCGCAAGATGAACAAGCTCAAGCGCAACCGGATGCTGAATGCGTGGCGCGAGGCGGAACTGGCGCGCTACGGCATGACCTTGCATGGCAAGCGCGAGGGCGGCGACTATCACTGGCTTTGACGCCGCATCGCTGTCCCTCCGAAGGCGCGTTGCTGCGGCTGACCCGCGGCTCGTCCGGTCCGCAGTAACGCGCTGTCCCACCTCCCGTACCCCGCAGCACGCCGACGATCGGCATCCCTCCGTTGCCCCCCTTTTTTTGCATCGCCGCCTCAATACGGCACGTCGGTAAGCCACCGAACGCATTTTCCACGCCGTTTCCGCTAGAATCCTCCGACAAATAATCACACGATCGGCGCGGGCCTTGCCGTTCCCGCGTCGGCACTGAGAGAACATGGGACGTCAGACATGGGAACATGTGAGCGGGACGCGACCATTCGGGCGGTACGGTGGCGCCGAGATCGGCCTGTCCGTCGGCGCGCGCGACCCGGTCGCCCGCACCGCCCTCCGCCCTGCATTGCGCGAACCGGATGCGGTCATGCCGCTTAACGCGCGGATCGCGCTCGCACTCGGCATCGCGCTGCTCGTTGTGGCAGCCATCCTTGCCGTCACGGCCGGCCACGCGACCGGCCATCTGATCCGCATGCCGGGCACGGTCGTGCGCATCGTCCAGGACAGCGACGCGATGCGCGCGTATCGGCCGATCGTCGCGTACGTCGCGGACAACGGCGAGCGTCGCGAGATCGCCGGCAGCACCGCATCGATCGTCCCCGCCTACGACATCGGCGAGCACGTCGACGTGCTGCTCGATCCCGCCCATCCGAACCGCCCCGCCACGATCGACGACTTCGCGCAGCGCTGGTTTCCGGCCTGCGCCGCGGCGCTGCTCGCGGTCGCGTCGTTTGCGATCGGCAGCCTGCTGTACGTCAACGCGCGCCGCCACGCGGCACGCGACACGATGCCGGGCGCCGCTGCGCGCCAACGCGCGCTGCAGCGCTGGGACGTCGCGGTCGTCCTGATTCCGATCGCGATCGGCACCGGCTTCCTCGCCGGCGCGGGCGCGACCGGCCTGCGTCAGTGGCAGACCGTGCGCCATTACGCGTATGCGACGGGGCGCGTCATCGCGTTCGCGGACAACACGCACGCAGCGCACGGCGCATCGGCCTCGTCGCGCTGTGCGGCGCTCGTCGCGTTCACGGCCGACGGCGGCCGGCGGATCACGTTCCGGCAGCGCACGCCCGTCGCGCATTCGCGGCTGCAGGCGGGCGAAGCCGTCACCGTGCTGTACGACCCCGTGATGCCGGAACGCGCGATCGTCGACCGCTTCTGGGATCGCTGGGGTATCACCGCGATCCTGTTCGCGATCGGCGCGCCGTTCCTCGCGGCCGGCCTGTTCGTCGCCGCGACGCTATGGCCCGGTCAGCCGCCGTACGAGCGCGCGCACTGACTTCTTCGTGCGATCGCGCGCGCCGTCGCCCGATATGCGGCAACAGCCCGTGCGCATCGCGCCTGCCCTACCACGGCAGCGAATACGTCTTCGTATTCGTAAAGCTCTTCATCGCCTCCTGCACGCCCTCCTTGTAGCCGAGCCCCGAATCCTTCACGCCGCCGAACGGCGTCAGTTCGAGCCGGTAGCCCGGCACCTCGCGCACGTTCACGCTGCCCACTTCGAGTTCGGTGATGAAACGCGTGATGTAGTCGAAGCGGTTCGTGCAGATCGACGACGACAACGCATAGTCGGTGCTGTTCGACATCCGGATCGCCTCGTCGATGTCGCGAAAGCGCATGATCGGCGAGACCGGCCCGAACGTTTCGTACTTCACGAGCGGCATGTCGGGCGTCACACGATCGACGACCGTCGGCGAATACAGCGCGCCGTCGCGTACATTGCCGACCAGCAGCCGCGCGCCGCGCGCGATCGCATCGTTCACGCGCGACTCGCAGAACATCGCGGCCGCCTCGTCGATCACCGTGCCCATGTCGTTCGACGGATCGGCCGGATTGCCGTACGACCACGCGCGCGTTTTCTCGACGACGAGCTCGGTGAAGCGATCGGCCACCGCCTCGTGCACGAGCATCCGCTTGATCGCGGTGCAGCGCTGGCCGGAGTTCTTGTACGAGCCCGACACCGCGAGCGTGCTCGCTTCGTCGAGATCGGCGTCTTCCATCACGATGATCGGATCGTTGCCGCCGAGCTCGAGCACGGCGCGCCGGTAGCCCATGCGCGATGCGATCGACTTGCCGATCGACACGCCGCCCGTGAACGTGATCAGGTCGATCGCCGGATTGGTCACGAGCTCGTCCGCGATCTCGTTAGGGTCGCCGGTGATCACCTGCAGCATCTGCGGCGGCAGGCCCGCTTCATAGAGGATGTCCGCAAACAGGTAGCACGACAGCGGCACCTTCTCCGACGGCTTCACGACGATCCGGTTGTTGGTCGCAATCGACGGCACGACCTTGTGCGCGACCTGGTTCATCGGATGGTTGAACGGCGTGATCGCCGAGATCGCGCCGAGCAGCGGCTCGCGCTGCGTGTACACGCGGCGCTTCTTGCCGTGCGGCGTCAGATCGCACGAGAAGATCTGCCCGTCGTCTTTCAGTACTTCGCCGGCGCCGAACGTCAGCACGTCGGCCACGCGCCCCGCTTCGTAGGTCGAATCCTTGATGCACAAGCCCGCTTCCGCCGTGATGAGCGCGGCGATCTCCACCGTGCGCGCACGCACGATGTCGGCTGCGCGGCGCAGGATCGCCGCGCGTTCGTGGCGCGTGAGCGTCGGTCGATACGCGCGCGCCACCGCGAACGCGCGCCGCACGTCGTCGAGCGTGGCCTTCGGCACCGTGCCGACGAGCGTGCCGTCGTAGGGGTTGCGCACGTCGATCGTCGCGTCGCGACGGATGCGCTCGCCATCGATCCGGAGCGCTTCATGACGAACGTCGCAGGCTGCCGTCGATGCTGCAATGGCATTCATGGGTGTCTCCTTCCGGATGCGGGCTTAGCGCAGATGGTTGAGCGCGATGTCGATGATGTCGAAGTTGCGCAGCCGCGCGCGGCCCGCGACGTCGGCACTCACCGGCTGGCTGAAGATCAGCGGCACGATCTGCTCGGAGAGCCCGCCGTGCGAGCGCAACGGCACGTCGAGGCCCGACAGGTCGTGCTTGATGCGGCGCGTGCCGAGCACGACGTCCTGCTTCGAGATCACGATCAGGTCGCCCATCCGGTCGGGCGGCAGCTCGAAACGCGCGCAGCCTTCGGCGCCGCTCAGCACCAGCTCGATACCGTCGACGGCCGCGAGCCGCGCGCGCAGCGCATCGATATCGGCCGACGCCGGCACGTAGACGGTCGCGAACGAGCCGAGCGCGCCGTGGTGCACGACGTACGGATCGGTGATCGGCAGAATCACGCGTGCCGCATCGTGGCCGAGCCATTCGTCGAACAGCTCCTGCAGATAGATCACGTTCGGCTCGCCCGTCTCGCCGTCGTGCTTCGCGTTCATGCCGTGATCGGCCGTGATCGCGACGATCGCGCCGAGTTCGTCGAGCCGCTTCAGATACGCATCCATCATCTGATAGAACGCGTTCGCGCCGGGCGTGCCGGGCGCACACTTGTGCTGCACGTAGTCGGTCGTCGACAGATACATCAGGTCGATCGACCGCGTCTCGAGTAGCCGCACGCCGGCCGCGAACACGAACTCCGACAGCTCCGCGCTATACACGCTCGGCACCGGCCGCCCGACGAGTTCGAGCACGTTGTCGATGCCGTTTTCGTCGAGGTTCGCCTCGTCGGCCTTCTCCGACGAAAAGCAGATGCCCTTCAGCCCCTTGCCGAGCAGCCTGCGCAGCTTGTCCTTCGCCGTGACGACCGCGACGCGCGCGCCCTGCTCCGCGAACGTCGCGAGGACGGTCGGCGCGACCAGGTACTTCGGGTCGTTCATCAGCACCTCGGCGCCGGTGTCGCGATCGTAGAAATAGTTGCCGCTTATCCCATGCACGGCGGGCGGCACGCCTGTCACGATCGACAGATTGTTCGGGTTCGTGAAGCTCGGCACCACGCATTCGCCCTTCAGCGCCGTGCCGGGCTTCAGCAGCGTGCGCAGATACGGCGCGACACCGGCCTCGGCG
Source organism: Burkholderia sp. BC1 (assembly GCF_052683555.1). NCBI lineage: Bacteria > Pseudomonadati > Pseudomonadota > Betaproteobacteria > Burkholderiales > Burkholderiaceae > Burkholderia > Burkholderia sp. BC1. Next base: position 25,478 of record NZ_JBQYLP010000051.1, on the reverse strand, counting down.
GCCCGCTCCAGATATTCGTACGCGCAGCCGTCGACGCACACGACCACGACCGGGCGACTCATCCACTTGTAGCGGCGGCCGTTCACTTCCACGGAAACAGGCGTTTCAGTCATGACATTGAGTCCTTTCGGTTCGAACAACGATTGAGCTGCCGGCGCCCGCGCCGCGCCGAGGAGGTGTTTTCCATGCTTGACATTAAAATCGACGATTTGTAGATTGTCAACAACATGCAAAGAACAGCAGGCAGAGTACCGACAACAAAGAGAGGGCAGGTCTTCACTTAACCGCCGCGTGCCGCGGCGTCACAGTCAAGGGGTCTGAGATGAACGAAGTGCCGGTATGCAAGCGTGTGAAGGCATGGGCGGCGGGCGCGGCGCGCTGCGCCCTGGTCGCGGCGATCGCGCTCGGCGCGGCTCAGGCGGCGCACGCGAAAACGTCGCTGCTCGTCTATACCGCGCTCGAAGACGAGGCGATGAAGCCGTACAAGGATGCGTTCGAGAAAGCGAACCCCGACATCGAGATCCGCTGGGTGCGCGACTCGACCGGCTCGGTCACCGCGAAGCTGCTCGCGGAAAAGAACAATCCGCGCGCCGACGTCGTGCTCGGGCTCGCCGCGTCGAGCCTCACGCTGCTGGATCTGCAAGGCATGCTGATGCCGTACGCGCCGAAGGGCTTCGAGCAGCTCACGCGCAAATACAGCGACGCGAACAATCCGCCGCACTGGGTCGGGATGGACGTCTGGGGCGCGACGATCTGCTACAACCGCGTGGTCGGGCAGGCGAAGGGCATTCCGAAACCGACGTCGTGGGAAGACCTGACGAAGCCCGTCTACAAGGGTGCGATCGTGATGCCGAGCCCCGTGTCGTCGGGCACCGGCTATCTCGACGTGACTGCGTGGCTGCAGACGTTCGGCGAAGACCGCGGCTGGAAATTCATGGACGCGCTCGACAAGAACGTCGCGCAGTACGTGCACTCGGGCTCGAAGCCCTGCACGCTCGCGGGCACCGGCGAATTCCCGGTCGGCATCTCGTTCGAGTTTCGCGGCCACGAACTGCAGGCGCAGGGCGCGCCGATCGACCTCGTGTTCCCGAAGGAAGGGCTCGGCTGGGACATGGAAGGCACCGCGATCATGAAGACGACGAAGCAGCCCGACGCCGCGAAGAAGCTCGCCGATTTCATGGCGAGCAAACAGGCGAACGAAATCACCGCGCGCTGGTGGGCGATCGTCGCGTATCCGGGCGTCGCGCGCAAGCTTGCCGGCATTCCGGACAACTATGCGGATCTGCTCGTGAAGAACGACTTCGTCTGGTCCGCGAAGAACCGCACGTCGATTCTCGACACGTGGCAGAAGCGCTACGGAGCAAAAGCGCAGCAGTAACGCCGCGACCCGCAGCGGGGCCGCGCCGCGCGCCGCCCCGCGTCCCTTTCCTCGTCGAACGCGGCCTGCAGGCCGCAGCGTGGAGGCGCGCATGGCACCTTATCTGAGCGTAGAACGCATCGAGAAGCGGTACAACGACACGCAGGTCCTGTCCGACATCAACCTCAGCGTGATGAAGGGCGAGATGATCTGCTTCCTCGGGCCGTCCGGCTGCGGAAAGACGACGCTGCTGCGCATCATCGCGGGGCTCGAGACGCAGAACGCCGGTCACATCATGCAGGACGGCCGCGACATCTCGCGGCTGCCGCCGCAGCTGCGCGACTACGGGATCGTCTTCCAGTCGTATGCGCTGTTTCCGAACCTCACCGTCTACGACAACGTCGCGTACGGGCTCGTCAATCGCAAGATGAAGCGTGACGCGATCCACGAGCGCGTGCATATGCTGCTCGCGCTCGTCGGCCTGCCCGACAGTCATCGCAAGCATCCGGGCCAGCTGTCGGGCGGCCAGCAGCAGCGCATCGCGCTCGCACGCGCGCTCGCGACGTCGCCGGGCCTGCTGCTGCTCGACGAGCCGCTCTCGGCGCTCGACGCACGCGTGCGTGTGCGGCTGCGTCAGGAGATTCGCGCGCTGCAGCAGCGGCTCGGCGTGACGACGATCATGGTCACGCACGATCAGGAAGAAGCGCTGTCGATGGCCGATCGCATCGTCGTGATGAACCAGGGCGTGATCGAGCAGATCGGCACGCCGCTCGAGATCTACCGGCAGCCCGCGTCGCCGTTCGTCGCCGATTTCATCGGCCGCGTGAATACGATTCCGGCCGAGGTCGCGCACGACGGCACGCTGCGCGCGGGCGGCGTCGGCATCGACTGCCGGCACGGCGCCGCACGGCCGGCGCAGGGCGCGGCCGTCTCGGTGTACGTGAGGCCCGAAGACCTGCGCATCCGCGTCGCCGGCGAAGCGGCCGACAACGTGCTCGCGGGCCGCGTCGAGAAACTCGAGTTCCTCGGCGCGTTCTGCCGCGTGAGCTTCCGGATCGACGGGCTCGACGGCCAGGAGATCGTCGCCGATCTGTCGTATCGCGACGTCGACCGCACCGGCGTGTGCGCCGGCGCGCGCGTCGATCTCGCGCTCGATCGCGAGCATGTCCGTGTGTTTCCCGTTGCCCAGGAGCGACTGCAATGAGCGCCGTCCTCGCCGAGCGCCGCCGCGGCGCTACCGCCCCCGCCGACATGCGGCAGATCACGCACTGGCACGATCGCGTCGCGCAGCTCGCGCTCGTCGCGATGGCCGCGCTGCTGTCGCTGTTCCTGCTGCTGCCGCTCGCGCTCGTCGTGCACAAATGCTTCGTCGACGCGGACGGCCATTTCGTCGGCCTGCACAACTTCGTCACGTATCTCGAGGACAGCGCCGTGCTGCGCTCGATGCTGCATTCGTTGACGGTCGGCGCGCTCGTCACCGCGATCGTCGTGCCGATGGCGTTCACGTTCGCCTATGCGCTCACGCGTTCGTGCATGCCGTTCAAGAACGCCGCGCGCACGATCGCGCTGCTGCCGCTGCTCGCGCCGACATTGCTGTCGGCCGTGTCGTTCATCTACTGGTTCGGCAACGCGGGGCTGCTCAAGCCGCTGCTGCACGGTCACTCGATCTACGGGCTGCCGGGAATCGTCGTCAGCATGGTCTACGCGTCGTTTCCGCACGTGCTGATGATCCTCGTCACCGCGCTGTCGCTCGCGGACGGGCGCCTGTACGAAGCGGCCGCCGCGATGGGCACGAGCCGCACGCGCAAGTTCTTCACGATCACGCTGCCCGGCGCGAAATACGGGCTCATCAGCGCGACGATGGTGTCGTTCACGATGTGCATCAACGACTTCGGCGTGCCGGTCGTGATCGGCGGATCGTACAACGTGCTGTCGACCGACATCTACAAGCTCATCATCGGGCTGCAGGACTTCAACCGCAGCGCGGTCGTGAGCCTGATGCTGCTGTGCCCGGCGCTCGTCGCGTTCGGCGTCGACTACTTCATCCGCCGCCGCCAGCAGTCGCAGCTCGGCGCACGCTCGACGCCGTATCAGCCGAAACCGTCGCGCGGCTTCGATCTCGCGATGTTCGCGTACTGCGCGATCGTCTGCGCGTTTTTCCTCGCGGTCGTCGGCATCGCGGTGTTCGCGTCGTTCGTGAAGTTCTGGCCGTACCAGATGAGCGTCGGGCTGCAACACTATCGGATGGGACTCATCGCGGCCGGCATCTTCGACGCGTACAAGAACAGCCTGAAGATGGCTGCGACCGTCGCGATCGGCGGCACGATCGTCGTGTTCGGCGGCGCCTATCTGATCGAGAAGACGCGCGGTGCGCGCTGGCTGCGCGGCTTCATCAGCCTGTGCGCGATCCTGCCGATGGGCGTGCCGGGGCTCGTGCTCGGGATCAGCTACATCTTCCTGTTCAATGCGCCCGGCAATCCGCTGAGCGGGCTGTACGGCACGCTGTGGCTGCTTGCGATCGTCACCGTCGTCCACTACTACGCGTCGAGCCACCTCACCGCCGTCACCGCGCTGCGGCAGATCGACGGCGAGTTCGAGGCCGTGTCGGCATCGCTGAAGGTGCCGTTCTACAAGACCTTCGTGCGCGTGACGGTGCCGGTGTGCCTGCCCGCGATCCTGCTGATCGCGCGCTATCTGTTCGTGAACGGGATGACGACCGTATCGGCCGTCGCGTTCCTCTACTCGCCGGACACGCAGCCCGCGTCGGTCGCGATCCTGAACCTCGACGACGCGGGACAGATGGGCCCGGCCGCCGCGATGGCGACGCTCGTGCTCGCGACGTCGTCGTGCGCGTGCCTGCTGTTCGCCTGCGTGTCGCACGTGCTGCTGCGTCGCACGCAGGCTTGGCGCACGCCGTATCGCCACTGATTTCACGATGCACCGATTCGATGCCCGACTTCCTCAAGGAGACACCATGACGCTCGCCGATCAGCCCATCCTGCTCACGCCCGGCCCCCTGACGACCTCCGCGCGCACGCGCGACGCAATGCTGCGCGACTGGGGTTCGTGGGACAGCGACTTCAACGCGATCACGGCGCGGCTGCGCACGCGTCTCGTGCAGATCGTGCACGGCGAAGACACGCACGAATGCGTGCCGCTCCAAGGCAGCGGCACGTTCTCGGTCGAAGCGGCGATCGGCACGCTCGTGCCGCGCGACGGCCACGTGCTCGTGCCCAACAACGGCGCGTACTGCCAGCGCATCGCGAAGATCTGCCGCGTGCTCGGCCGCCGGTTGACGACGATCGACTACAGCGAAGACCGCCGCGTCGATCCGGCCGACATCGATCGCGCACTCGCCGCCGATCCCGGCATCACGCACGTCGCGCTCGTGCACTGCGAGACGGGCACCGGCGTGATGAATCCGCTGCACGAGGTCGCGCAGGTCGTCGCGAAGCATGGCCGCGGGCTGATCGTCGACGCGATGAGCTCGTTCGGCGCGATCGAGATCGATGCGCGCACGACGCCGTTCGACGCGGTGATTGCGGCATCGGGCAAGTGTCTCGAAGGCGTGCCGGGTATCGGCTTCGTGATCGTGAAGCGCAGCACGCTCGAACGTTGCGAGGGCAACTGCCGTTCGCTCGCGATGGATCTGTACGACCAGTGGGTCTACATGCAGCGCACGACGCAGTGGCGCTTCACGCCGCCGACGCACGTCGTCGCTGCACTCGATGCGGCGCTCGCGCAATACCTCGACGAAGGCGGGCTCGCTGCACGCGGCGGCCGCTATCAACGCAATTATCGTGCGCTGATCGACGGGATGCGCGCGCTCGGCTTCCGCCCGTTCCTCGATCCGGCGATCCAGGCGCCGATCATCGTCACGTTCCATGCACCGGACGATCAGAACTACGACTTCAAGACCTTTTATCAAGAGGTCAAAAAGCGCGGCTACATTCTGTATCCGGGCAAGCTCACGCAGGTCGAGACGTTCCGCGTCGGCTGCATCGGCCACTTCGGCGAAGCGGGCATTCCGGGCGCCGTCGCCGCGATCGCCGACACGCTGAAGGCGATGGGCGTGCAGCGCATGTCCGCCGAAGCCGCCGCGTGATGCGCGCCACATCGGCGCCGTTCGGGCCGCGCACGCGCGCGGCCCTTCACTCAATCGACTGAACCTTCGATGCGACCTTTCTGGATCGAACAAGCGCTGTTCAACGACGGCGATCTCGCGCCCGCGCTGCAGGGCGCGACGCAGGCGGACGTCTGCATCGTCGGCGGCGGCTTCACCGGACTCTGGACCGCGATCCAGACGAAGCGACAGAATCCGGCGCTCGACATCGCGATCGTCGAGAGCGATCTGTGCGGCGCCGGCGCGAGCGGCCGCAACGGCGGATGCCTGCTGACATGGTCCGCGAAATTCCTGACGCTGCGGCGACTGTTCGGCGAGGCCGAGGCGATCCGGCTCGTGAAGGCGTCGGAAGCGGCCGTGCAGCACATCGCGGACTTCTGTCGCGAGCACGCGATCGACGCGGAACTGCGGCGCGACGGCACGCTCTACACCGCGACCTCGTCTGCGCAGATCGGCACGCTCGCGCCGGTGCTCGATGCGCTGGCCGCGTGCGGCATCCACAGCTACGAGCCGCTGCCGCCGGCCGAGGTCGCGCGCCGCTCCGGGTCCGCGCGCAATCTCGACGGCGTGTACTCGCCGATCGCGGCGACCGTCCATCCGGGCAAGCTCGTGCGCGGCCTGCGCCGCGTCGCGCTCGCGATGGGCATCCGCCTCTACGAACGCACGCCGATGCTCGCGTTTACGCCGGGCCAGCCGGTGGTCGTGCGCACGCCGTGCGGCAGCGTGACCGCGAAGAAACTCGTGCTCGCGATCAACGCGTGGATGGCGAGCCGTTTCCCGCAGTTCGAACGGACGATCGCGGTCGTCTCGAGCGACATGGTGATCACCGACCGGTGCCCGGAGCTGCTCGAACGGACGGGGCTCGTCGATGGCGTGTCGGTGCTCGACTCGCGAATCTTCGTCTACTACTACCGGACGACGGTCGACGGCCGGCTGATGCTCGGCAAGGGCGGCAATACGTTCTCGTGGCGCAGCCGGATCGCGCCCGTCTTCGATCGCCACTCGCCGTACGAGACCGAACTCACGCGAAGCCTGCACGCGTTCTTTCCGTCGCTCGCCGGCGTGCCGATCACCGCGAGCTGGAACGGGCCGTCCGACCGCTCGGTGACGGGCTTTCCGTTCTTCGGCCGGCTCGACGGCGCGCCGAACGTGTACTACGGCTTCGGCTATTCGGGCAACGGCGTCGGGCCGACGTACATGGGTGGGCAGATCCTGTCGTCGCTCGTGCTCGACACCGACAACGCATGGACGCGCAGCCCGCTCGTGCAAGGGCCGCTCGGCCGCTTCCCGCCGGAGCCGCTGCGCTATGTGGGCGCGCATGTCGTGCGCAATGCGATCCGCCGCAAGGAACGCGCGGAAGACGAAAACCGACGGCCGGCGGCGGTCGACACGTGGCTCGCGAAGTTCGCGAGCGCGGCCGGCAAGGCCGACAAGGGATGATTCGCGCGTCGCGCGCAGCAGCAGCAGATGAAAAAAGGGACGCCTGACAAGCGTCCCTTTTTCATGCCGCGTGACCTGCGTACGCGGCGCGGTGCACGGCCGCGCGTGCCGCGCGCTACGCGCGCGCCTTCTCGCGCGCCGCCTTGCCGGCCGCCGGCAAACCCTGCTCGTGCGTGCGCCGCATCCGCGCCAGACCGTGCGCGACGTGCTCGCGCACGAGCGCGACGGCCTTGTCCTCGTCGCCGTCGGCGAGCGCCTGCACGATCTTGTCGTGCTCGGCCGCCGACACCGCGATCGCATCCTCTTCCGCCTCGATCGCCGCCTGGCGCAGCAGGCCGAGCTGGCGGACGAGCCGGCGATACGTATCGGTGAGATGCGTATTGCCGACGCCGACCACCATCGCATCGTGGAACTGCACGTTGAGCTCGGTGTAGCGCGTGACGTCGTGCGTCTTCGCGGCCTCCTTCATCGACTTGACGATGCCCTTCAGGATCTTCAGCGTGTCGGGCGACATGCGCTTCGCGAGCGCGCGCGCGACCGATTCGTCGAGCATTGCGCGCACTTCGTAGATTTCCTCGGCCTCGCGCAGCGGCACGACGCGCACGGTCACGCCGCGGTTCTTCTCGTTGCGCAGCAGCCCGGCCTGCTCGAGCGCACGGAACGCTTCGCGCACCGGCCCGCGCGAGACGTTCAGCTTCGTCGCGATCTCGACTTCGTTCAGCTTCTCGCCCGGTGCGTACTCGCCGGATACGATCGCGCGCTCGAGCATGTCCTGGACGATCATCGCGAGCGACTGGCTTTGCAGGAGTTCGATGGCGTTCAGCGCGTTCGGGGCAGTCATGGTCGGGCAGGCAGCAAGGCTGCGGCAGGAAACAGGGGCGCCATATCGGCGAATGATCCCTGTATACCCTTAGCCCGACACATTGTCAACAGTTTTCAGTTTCCAAAAAGCTTGCACCGCCGCGGCGGAGCAGCGCTCACTTCGGCAGCGCCGGAATCATCCAGGTGAGCACGTGCTGCTGCAGGAACACGAGCACGCCGAGCAGCAGCGTCAGCACGACGCTGTGCCAGAACGTGCGCGCGAAGACGATCCCTTCGCGCCCTTTCAGATCGGTCGTCGACACGCCCGTCGCGATATTCTGCGGTGAAATCATCTTGCCCATCACGCCGCCCGACGAGTTGGTCGCGGCCATCAGCACGGGATCGAGGCCGAGCTGCCGCGCGGCGACGACCTGCAGATTGCCGAACAGCGCATTGCCCGACGTATCGCTGCCCGACAGGAACACCGCGATCCAGCCGAGCGACGCCGATACGAGCGGGAACAGCGCGCCCGTCGATGCGACGCCGGTACCGAGCGTATAGCTGATGCCCGAGTAGTTGAGCAGGTACGCGAGCCCGACGATCATCATCACCGTGACGATCGCGATCCACGTCTGCCGCCACGTTTTCACCACGCACTCGAAGAACGCGCCGACGCTCGTGCGCGTGAGCGCAGCCGTGATGATCGCCGACACGAGGATCGCGGTGCCCGTGCCGAGCGGCTGGAAGTCCCAGATCGCCGCATACGGCTTCTGGTACAGCGACACGAACACCGCATTGTGCAGCCCCGGCCACTTGATCTTCACGTCGCCGATCGCCGCGATGTTCGCATGCACCCACACGATCACGACGACCGACACGACGATCCACGGCAGCCAGCCGCCGAATCCGGCGCGCATCCCGCTGCCGCCCGTGACCATGCCGGTGGCCGTGCCCGCGCCCGCGCCGCGCGCGAGCGAGAACTGCGGATCGGGCCGCGGCTTCCACATCTGCAGGAAGCCGATCGTGACGATCAGCGACGTGAGCGACGACAGTACGTCCGTCAGCTGATAGCCGAGATAGTTCGACGTGACGAACTGCGCGAGCGCGAAGCTGCCGCCCGATACGAGCAGCGCAGGCCACAGCCGCGCGATCGAACGCATGCCGCCGTATGCGCCGACCACGTAGAACGGCAGCAGCAGCGCGAAGAACGGCAGCTGGCGGCCGACCATCGCGGCGAGCGTCGTCGGCGGCAGCGACGTAACTGCGCCGAGCACCGTGATCGGCACGCCGAGCGCGCCGAACGCGACCGGCGCGGTATTGAACAGCAGCGTATAGGTCAGCGCTTCGAGCGCGGGAAAGCCGAGCGCGATCAGCAGCGCGCTCGTGATCGCGACCGGCGTGCCGAACCCCGAGATCCCTTCGAGCAGACAGCCGAACGAGAACGCGACGACCAGCAGCACGAGGCGGCGGTCGTCGGGCAGATTGTCGAGCATCCATTGCCGGAACTGGTCGAAGCGGCCCGACTTCACCGCGATGTTGTACAGCAGCAGCGCGTTGAAGACGATCCACATCACGGGCACGACGGCGAGCGCCATCCCGGCGCCGACCGCATTGAACGCGAGACCGGCCGGCATCCCCCACGCACCGATCGCGACCGCGAGACCTGCGACGAGCCCGGCGAGCGACGCCTGCCATGCAGGGCGGCGCAGCACGCCGAGCGCGATCAGCGCGACGGCGATCGGAATCACGGCGACGAGGAACGAGAGCAGCAGCGAGCCGGCGACGGGCGTCAGCGGCTGCGCGAAGACGATGCCGGGCGGTAGAGCGACTGTGGGATTCATCGTGTCTCCTCTGGATGGACGACGAGCCGATCGGCCGCTTGCGCATGCAAGGGCCTGCGTCGCCAACCGATCGGTCGCTTAAAAGAGGTTAGGAGCCACGTGCCGCTTGTACAAGGGAGGGCAAGCCCGAGGCCGGCCGCTGCGCGCGGCCGTTCGCCGACGCGCAGCGGGCAGCGCGCTGACAGGCACGACAGCTACGCGCGCGCCGCGCCGCGCCGCGCCGCCGCAATGTTGCGTGTCGAACAAAGGTGCCTGTCTGCGAGCGGGATGTTTCGTTGGGCATCCGAAGCCTAGACTCGCTGCATCGAATCCGGCCGCGCCGCCGACGGCGCCGCGCCGGCATGTCATGGAGCGAAACACGATATGAACACGTTGAAACAGGCCGTATGCGCTGCGCTGCTGATCGGCTCGGCGTGCGCCGCGCACGGGCAGACCGCATCGCGGCCGCTGACGCGCGCCGAGGTTCGTCAGGAACTCGCCGAACTGCAGGCGGTTGGCTATCGCGCGAGCCTCGCGAGCAGCCCGAACTTTCCGGACGAGATGCAGACGATCATGCGGCGCGCGGCCGCTGCGCGCGAACGCGCCGGATACGGCGACACCGGCCGTGCGAATGTCGAATCGGGCAAGCCGGCGCTGCCGCGCGCGGCCGATCGCGAGACGTATGCGCACCATTGATGGCGCGCCGCACGTGCTGAGGCGCTCGCAGCAAGATCGCCCGACGGGCGCCGACGTGCGCGGCGCAGTGCGCCGCGACGCAGGTCAGACGCTGAAGCGGTTCAGCGTATACGCGCGATAGGCCGCGACGAACGCGTCGAACGATCCGGCCTCCTTCGCTTCCAGCTCCGCCTGCTCGGCGAGCGACTGCTCGGCCAGTGCGGTCGACGCGCGCATCGCGTCCGCCGACGGCCGATGCGCACGGTAGTACGCGGCATGCGCTTCGCTCTGCGCGCGCGCGAACGCGAGGAACGACTGCCCATTCTCGCGCATCGTGCGCAGCACGCGCGCCGACGGCGTGCGTTCCGGATCGGCGAGTTTCTCGCGCTGCGCGGCGATCGCGCGCGCATGCGCATCATCGCCGCGAATCTCGTCGAGACGGCGGCCGATCGTTTCGATGTCGGCCATCAGCGCATCGGCCCACGCGCGCATCGCGATCGGCTCGCCGTCGCGCGTCAGCATCAGTCCCGGCTTGCGCCCTTCCATCGTCACGCTCGCGAAGTTCGCATTTGCTTCCTTGTACGCGTCGCAGTCGAGCGCGGGGCTCGCGTCGAGCGCGCATGCGAGCAGGAACGCGTCGAGAAAGCGCGCGGTGTCGATCGCGATGCCGGTCGGCTCGAACGGATCGATGTCGAGGCAGCGCACTTCGATGTACTGCACGCCGCGCGACGCGAGCGCATGCAGCGGACGCTCGCCCGAATACGTGACGCGCTTCGGCCGGATCGTCGAGTAAAACTCGTTCTCGATCTGCAGCACGTTCGTGTTGATCTGGATCCACTCGCCGTCGCGATGCGTGCCGATCGCCTCGTACGGCGGATACGGCTCGCTCACGGCCTTCGACAGCGCGTCGAGATAGCCGGGCAGCGTGTTGTAGTCGACGTGCAGCGCAGCCTGTGCGGTCGTGTTCGAGTAGCCGAGATCGCTCATGCGCAGGCTCGTCGCATACGGGCGGTACAGCGTATCGGCGTCGAACGCTTCGAGCGTGTTCGGCTTGCCGCGCAGGAACCTCGTGTCGAGCGCGGGCGATGCGCCGAACAGATACATCAGCAGCCAGCTGCGGCGCCGGAAGTTGCGGATCAGCGCGAGATAGCGCTCGGACTGATAGTCGACGAGCGTCGCGGTCGATCCTTCGTCCGCATGCAGCCGCCGCCACACTTCCTCGTGCAGCGAGTAGTTGTAGTGGATGCCCGCGATGCACTGCATCGTGCGGCCGTAGCGATACGCGAGGCCGCGGCGATACACCGTCTTCAGGCGACCGATGTTCGACGTGCCGTAGTTTGCGATCGGGATCTCGTCGTCGGCCGGCAGCAGGCCGGGCATCGAGTTGTTCCACAACAGCTCGTCGCCGAGCGACGCGTACACGTAGCGATGCAGTTCGTCGAGGCGTTCGAGCGTCAGCGCGGCGTCTCCTTCCGCGGGTGTGATCAGCTCGAGCAGCGCTTCGGAATAATCGGTCGTCAACGACGGATGCGTGAGTGCCGAACCGAGCGCGCGCGGATGCGGCGTGAACGCGATCATCCCGTCGCGCGTCACGCGCAGGCTTTCCTTTTCGATGCCGCGCAGGCCGTCGGGCAGATGCTGCCGCGTCGGGCCCGTGCTCAGCGCATCGAGGCGATTCAGCAGCAGTTCGGACTGGCGGTGAGTCATGGTGTTCGACATGGATGCGCAAGTGCGGGACGGCCGCAGGACGATGCCGCGCGGCCGGCTGGATTATTGGTCGCTTCGTTGGTAGCGGGCACTTTAACATCTCGCCGAAAGCCGCGCTTGAGGTGCGCCGGCACGCGTGCGGGCGCGAAATCGACGGTCGGGCCGCGCGGCGTGCGACGTTGCGCCGACGCTGTGTCGACGTTGTGAAGCACGCAGCGAGGCGCCTGCGCAGGCGGTTGCGGATTCGTCCGACGGAACGCGGCGCGCGGCCATCCTGCGCAGCGCCGGTTTCGATGCAACAGCGGCTAGCCGCCGCGCGCGGCGCCCATCCGGTCCGCGACCTCGTTCCACAGATGCAGCGCCGCGTACGCGCGCCACGGCCGCCAGCCCTCGGTGCGCTGCTTCTGGCGCGCGAGCCGGTCGAGCGACGGATCGCGCGCGGCGATCGACTGCATCAGCACCAGATCGGACGCGGGCCATGCGTCCGGATCGCGCCATGCGCGCATCGCGATGTATTCGACCGTCCACGGGCCGATGCCGGGCAGTTCGAGCCACGCGGCGCGCAGCGTCGCGAGATCGGCCTGCGCGGTGTCGACCGGCACGTCGCCGGCCGCGACCGCGCGCGCCATCCCGGTCAGCGCGGCCACGCGCTTGCCCGGCATGCCGATCTTCGCGAGATCGCACGCGGCGAGCGCGTCCGGCGTCGGAAAGCGCCAGGCGGGCGCGCCATCGGCCGCATCGGCATCGTCGTGCAGTACGCGTTCGCCCGCACGTTCGACGAGCCGCCCGACGATCGTCGTCGCGGCCTTCACGCTGACCTGCTGGCCGACGATCGCCCGCACCGCCAGCTCGAAACCCGACCACGCGCCCGGCACGCGCAGCCCCGGCGCGGCCGCCACGAGCGGCGCGAACCACGGGTCGCGCGCGAGCCCGCTGCCGATCGCGGCCGGGTCCGCGCCGAGATCGAACATCGACGCGACACGTGCGGCGAATGCATCGTCGACGTGGCGCGCCGCCGCGCCTTCGACGGTCGCGATCAGACAATGCCGACGCGGATGCCGCGTCACGGTGAGGCGGCCCGGTTCGCCGTGCAGATCGACGATGCGTCGATAGACGCCGTGCGCGACCTGCTCGACGCCGGGGATCGCGCGGCCGCTGAAAAAGCGCAGCACGCGCGGCCAGTCGTACGGCGCCTTGAAGCGCAGTTCCAGTTGCGCGGACGGCGGCACGTGGCCGCCGTCCGCTATCGATGCGATCGTTGCGATTTCGATGCTCAAGCTGTGCTGTCCTCCTCGATGGCGGCCGTGGCCGGTTCGTCGTCGCGTGCGCGGCGCGCTTCGGATGCGAGCAGCGTCGCCTTGCGGCGCACGCCCCACCGATAGCCGGCGAGCGCGCCGCCCTTTTGCACGACACGATGACACGGAATCGCGAGTGCGACCGGATTCGACGCGCACGCGGACGCCACCGCGCGCACCGCGCCCGGTGCGCCGAGCGCCGCGGCGATCTCCGAATAGCTGCGCGTCTCGCCGTACGGAATATGCGTGAGCGCTTCCCAGACGCGCTGCTGGAACGCCGTCGGCGCGATGTCGAGCGGCAAGTCGAAGGTGTGCCGCGTGCCGTCCAGATAGGCGCCGATCTGCGCAATGAACGGTGCGAGCCGCGCCGGCGATTCGACGAGCTCGGCACGCGCGAAGCTCGCCTTCAGTTCGTGCACGAGCGCAGCCGGTTCGTCGCCGAACGCGATCCGGCAAATGCCTTTGTCGGTCGCGGCGACGAGCACCGTGCCGAGCGACGTCGGCGCGGTCGCATAGTCGATCCGCAGCCCCGCGCCTTGCCGGCGAAACGCGGACGGCGCCATCCCGAGCTCGCGCGGCACCGACGCGTAGAGCCGCGACGGCGAATTGAAACCGGCGTCGACCGCGGCGCGCGTGACGGGCTGCCCGCGCTGCAACGCCTGGCGCAGCGCGGCGCCGCGCTGTGCGGCCTGGTATTGCCGGGGCGACACGCCGACCACGCGCTTGAACAGCCGCTGAAGATGAAACGGGCTCACATGCACGGCGTCGCTCAGTTGCTGCAGCGTCAGCCGCTCCGAGTGGGCATCGAGCACCGCGCAGGCGCGATTGACGATCTCGAGCTCGCGCGGCAGCCCTTCCGGCTGGCAGCGTTTGCAGGGCCGGAAGCCTGCCGCCCGGGCGGCGGCCGGATCGTCGAAGAACGCCACGTGCTCGCGGCGCGGCAGCCGCGACGCGCAGCTCGGACGGCAGAACACGCCCGTCGTGCGGACTGCGTAGAAAAACGCGCCGTCCGCGTGCGGATCGCGGGCGGTCACGGCGCCCCAGCGGGCATCGTCGGTCGGATAGGCGGTTTTCATCGTAACCTCGCACTCTCGAGTGTAGACGGTGCCTACTTTAGGCGCCGGTACGACCGGTCGCGCGCCGAATCTTGCGCTGTCATCCGCAGCGCAAATCGGGGCCGCAAGCGACGCCGCCTGTCATCGCGACGTCACAATTTTGCTGCACTGCGGGTGCGACAAAACGCCGTCCTGACGTTTTTTTACACACGCGATATTGCATCGCACCATTCGTATGTGTATAGTGGTTCCTGTCTCCTCCATGTCTCCTCCTGATATGGATTAAGCCCGTTCCGCGTGAACGGGCTTTTTTTTGCCCGTCGATTGTGCCGTGTTCCGGCCGATGCGCGTGCGTGGTCTACACTCGATGAACCCTGCCTGGCGAAGGAGCGTTCGTCCATGAAACCGACCCTGCGCGGCATCGACCACGTCGTGCTGCGCGTCACCGACATGGCCGCGATGACGCGCTTTTACTGCGATGCCGTCGGCTGTCACGTCGAGAAAGAGCAGCCCGATCTGGGCCTCGTGCAACTGCGCGCCGGCGACGCGCTGATCGACCTGCTCGCCGTCGGCAGCAAGATCGACCGCGCGGACAGCGGGCCGCCCGGCGCCGGGCGCAACGTCGATCACGTGTGCCTGCGCGTCGAACCGTTCGACCCCGACGCGCTGATCGCGCACTTCGCCCTTTTCGGTGCGCGCCCCGGCGAGCCGATCGAGCGCTACGGCGCCGGCGGCTACGGGCCGTCGATCTACCTGTTCGATCCCGAAGGGAACATGCTGGAGTTCAAGGGGCCGCCTGCGGTCGTCGGCTGAGCGTGCGGCCTGCGGATGGCGCGCTCACGCGTCGGCGCGCGCCTTCAGCGTCGTCCATTCGACCGCGACCGGATCGTGATCGGCGCTCGAGATCCACGCGGCGCCGTCCTGCACCGTGCACTGCAGGCGCATCGTGCGCTCGGCGAGGCGGCCGAGCGCGGCCGCGACGCCGTCCGCGAGCGACAGCACCTGCACGTTGCGCAGTCGTTCGACCTTGCTGCGCACACCCTGCCACCAGATATCCGAGGTCTTCCCGCCGTACGCGATCACCGTGACCTGTGCGGCACGGCCCGCTGCCTTCGAGATGCGCCGCTCGTCGGGCTGGCCGACCTCGATCCATGCGTCGATCGCGCCGGTCAGATCCTTCTGCCACAGATCGGGCTCGTCGGTGTCCGACAATCCCTTGCCGAACTCGAGACGCTCGTGCGCGAGCAGCGCGAATGCGGCAATCCGCACCATCATCCGCTCGTCGGTCTCGGACGGATGACGCGCGACCGTCAACGCATGATCGGCGTAGTAATGCCGATCCATGTCGGCGATTTGCAGTTCGGCTTTGTAGATCGTGGATTTCAGCGCCATGCGGATGGGGCCCGGGCGGGCATTCGGTTCGGTCGGGCCGTGATGATACCGAATGCGTGCGGCCGCGCGTGTCGCCGCATGCTCACAGCACAACGGCCCGGCATTGCCGGGCCGCGTCCGATCCGCGCCGCCGGCTCGCCGAGCCGGCGCACGCGGCGCCTGCCGCGTCGCGTCGTCGTGCGACTGCGCGTTACTGCTTGATGAAGCGCGCGTCCGTCCAGAGACCTTGCTGGTCGCTGTTGTCCGCGCTGACGAACTGCACGTCGCCGTGCTCGACCGACACCACGCGGAAACGCTGGCCTTCCGGTACCGACAGGCAACGGAAGTCGTCGAAGTACTGCTGCTTCGCCTGCGCCTTGCCGTCGCGCTCGTGACTCAGTACGGAATCCAGATTGTCTTTCGACAGGCAGCCCCAGGCATTCTTCGTCAACTGGATTTCCTGCTTCGGCTGAACGGCTACATCGCCGCCCGCCTGGGCAATCGACACCATCGCACATGCGCCGACGAGGGCAAGAAAGACACCGGTACGCTTCATCATGTTTTGTCTCCAGGCTTGCGGGCACCAGGCTGGGGTTAGCTATGCGTTTAAAGGTGATCGTGAACCCGCGTTTTTCACTTTAGAAGACCGGCAAACGATAGCAAGCACATTTGTTGTGCGATCGCAATAGCGGCGAATTGTCGCACCCTGCGCGCGGGCGTTTTTTGACGTGTGAAATGCGCGGCGCGTTTCGGTTACAGGGCGGCCGGATTGATGGCGACAGTTCGCAAAGCGTTACGGGACAAGGCTTTCAACGCCGTTACAGCGCACTGCATGAACGGTTTGGATAATCCATTTCGATGTCCCGACCATTTTGATGCAACGCACATAAAGTCGCGCGGCGCGCTGCCCGATTATTGCGCTGCGCTATCCGAATTACATCATTCAAGAAAAATGCCAGAAATAAGCCGATCCGTATTTATCCGGATCGGCCCGGCATTCGGCGCGGTTCGATTACGCCGCTTGCTGCTTGGCAAAATAGTCGCGCTGGAAGATGCACATCCGGTACGCGTTGTGATACGTCCCGTTGCCGAAGAATTCTTCCTTCAATTCGGCCTCGTGCTGGAAACCGCACTTTTCGTAGATGTGAATCGCCGCCGCATTCGACGTATCGACGATCAGGTACAGCTTGCGCAGGTTCAGCACCTTGAACGCGTACTCGATCGCGAGCCGCGTTGCCTGCCCCGCATAACCGCGCCCCTGACATTGCGGTGCG
Organism: Burkholderia sp. BC1; assembly: GCF_052683555.1. Classification (NCBI taxonomy): domain Bacteria; kingdom Pseudomonadati; phylum Pseudomonadota; class Betaproteobacteria; order Burkholderiales; family Burkholderiaceae; genus Burkholderia; species Burkholderia sp. BC1. The sequence goes on along the minus strand of NZ_JBQYLP010000051.1, from coordinate 8,560 downwards.
ATGATGATCTGGAACTCGCCGCGGCGATGGATGTAGTCGAGCTCGATCAGCTCGACGAGACCGACCAGTTCGCCCTGCGTGTCGACCGCGACGAAGCGGCGTTCGCGCTGATCGTGCACGTGGCGGTCGTACAGCTGCGACAGCTCGGCGAACGTTTCGTACGGTTCCTCGAACCAGTAGCGCATGATCTTCGCGTCGTTGTTCAGCTCGTGAACGAAGCGCAGGTCCTGACGCTCCAGCGGGCGCAGCGCCAGCGTATGGGTCTCGTTCTGAAGTTGCATGTTCGCGTCCTTTTTGAGGCCGGCGTGTGCGCCGAACGCCTGCGCCCGCTGTCGCGGCTGCATGCGCGGCGCGTTGTAAGAAGTTGAACGCCGGCGGAGTTCAGAGCCTAGAATGGGAGCAAGGGTTCCTGCCACCGCAAGGAGGCTATCGTGATCGAGCATGTCATTCTCGGCATCTTTCTCGTGCTGCCGCTCGTCATCGTGGCAGCGCTGTTTTCCGACGAACTCTGGCAGGAACATCGCCGCCAGCATCCGCGCGACGAACACGCGCCGCATATCGACTGGAAGCATCCGTGGCGCCGCATGCGTCGCGGCCACTGAATCGCCCGCCGCCCGGCAACGCGCGCGGCCGCGCTGCCGCGCGGCGGCCTCATCTGTCCCGACCGCGAGACTCCGACGTGAACGACAAACTGCCCACTCCCGCCCACGACATTCCGAACGAAGCGATCGATCTGCAAATCGCCGACGTGCTCGCCGCCGTCCGCTACCCGGCGAACAAGGACGCGATCGTGGACGCCGCGCGCGACGCCGGCGCGAGCAACGAAGTGCTGTCGATGCTCGACGGCCTGCCGGAGCAGGACTATCCGGACGTCGATGCCGTCACGCGCTGGGTCGCCGGCAATTTCGGGCCCGGCATCGGTACCTGAGTCGACACGCACCCACGCCGTCGCGCCGCGCGTCCCGCCCGTCCTTTCGGCCCGACCGCTCCGAAACGTCTGCGGTTTCGGCGATTTGTTACGGTCATTCTGACCGGAATAATGCGCCGTTACGCAATGGACGCCGGGGAAACGAATCCTTACAGCCGGTGTTCGGGGCGCTCGCTATGCTGGGTTCCATATCGAATCCAGCGGGTGAACGCGATGAAAAAGACTCTGTTGCTGATTGCCGGTGTAGCCGCGTTGCTGAGCGGCTGCATCGTCGTGCCGGACGGCGGCTATTACGACGGCGGGTATCACCATCATCATCGGCATTGGGACTGATGCCGATGCCGCGCACGCGGGCGCTTCGGCAACGCGATGACGCCCCGCTTGCCGCGCCTCGGCGCGCGGCGTTGAAAGTGAAGTGACGGCGGCGATTGCCGCGTCACTTCCCGATACAGAACCTGCTGAAGATCACGCCCAGCAGATCGTCCGAAGTAAATTCCCCCGTAATCGCATTGAGCTGCTCCTGCGCGAGCCGAAGCTCCTCCGCGAACAGGTCGAGCGACTGCGCACGCTGTTCCGCATGCTCGGCCGCGCGCGCGAGGTGATCCTGCGCGGCGCGCAGCGCAATCAGATGCCGCTCGCGCGCGAGATAGACACCTTCCGCGCCGGCCTGCCAGCCGGCGATGCGCAGCAGCTCCGCACGCAGCAGGTCGATCCCGTCGCCGCGCTTCGCGGACAGATGCACTTCGGTCAGATCGCCTTCCGCGGCCGGATGCGCGACCGATGCCGGCACGCCGGTCAGATCCGTCTTGTTCAGCACGCGCACGACCGGCACGCCGGCCGGGAAGCGCGCGGCGATCGCGTCGTCGTCCGCGGTCATTCCGGTCCGCGAATCGAGCAGATGCAGCACGACGTCCGCGCGCTCGATCTCGCTCCACGTGCGCGCGATCCCGATCCGCTCGACTTCGTCCTCGGTCTCGCGCAGGCCGGCCGTATCGATGATGTGCAGCGGAATGCCTTCGACCTGGATCGTCTGCGCGACCTTGTCGCGCGTCGTGCCGGCGATCGGCGTGACGATCGCGAGCTCCGCGCCGGCCAGCGCGTTCAGCAGCGACGACTTGCCGACGTTCGGCTGCCCCGCGAGCACGACCGACAGCCCTTCGCGCAGCAGCGCGCCCTGCCGCGCATCGCCGAGCACGTGCGCGAGCTGCGCGCGGATCTTCGCGAGCTTGCCGCGCGCGTCGGCCGCTTCGAGAAAGTCGATTTCCTCTTCCGGAAAATCGAGCGTCGCCTCGACCAGCATCCGCAGATTGATCACGTCGTCGACGAGCGCATGAATCTGCCGCGAGAACGCCCCGTCGAGCGAGCGCCCGGCCGAGCGCGCGGCTGCCTCGGTGCTCGCCTCGATCAGATCGGCGACCGCTTCGGCCTGCGCGAGATCGAGTTTGTCGTTCAGAAATGCGCGGCGCGTGAATTCGCCGGGCTCCGCGAGCCGCAGCCCGACCGCGCGACCGACGTCGAGGCAGCGCTGCAGCAGCAGCTGCATCACGATCGGGCCGCCGTGCCCCTGCAGTTCGAGCACGTGCTCGCCCGTATATGAGTGCGGCGCCGGAAAGTACAGCGCGATGCCGCGATCGAGCGGCGCGCCCTGCGCGTCGAGGAACGGCACGTAGCTCGCATGACGCGGCGCGAGCCGCTGGCCGCATAGCGCGTCGATCATCGGCAGCGCCGCCGCCTCGCCGCCGCGCCCGAACGATACGCGGACGACGCCGATGCCGCCCCGACCGGCAGCGGTGGCAATGGCGACGATCGGATCGGAATCGGTAGCGAGCATGGGGATCGGAGGCGGTAATCAGGCAGTCAGTGGTGCGCCCGCGCAACAGATCGGGCAAACGAACGCCGGCATTGTAGCGCGCCCGCACCTGCACGGCCGGCGCACGCTGTCCGTTTCAGACAGTATCGAATTTATCCCGGCGGGGATAAGCCGTGTCCCAGTCCCGTACACTGTCGCGCGTCGCGCTTCGGACCGGTATGCCGTCCGGCGCGCATTCGCGCCCGGTCGTTTCGTTCCGCACCCGCCGGTCGACAGGTTGGGATTCGTCTGCATAGGATATGTTTATCCCGTACGGTTGTCTGAAACGGGTCGGCGGAATTGCACAATCCCGTCCATGCCGACACCCGAAGAAAAAGCGGCGTTCTCGGAACGCCTGAAATTCGCCTTGCGGCGCAGCCCGGAAAAGATCGCCGGTGCGACGGAGCTTGCGAACCGCTTCAATCTACGCCATCGCGGAACGCATCCGGTTTCGCCGCAGACCGCGCACAAATGGCTGACGGGCCGCACCATTCCGACGCCCGACAAACTCGAAACGCTCGCCGAGTGGTTGCGCGTCGAGTTGCACTGGCTGCACTACGGCCCGTCGCCGAGCGCGGCCGATCATACGACGCCGCAACCGCTGCCGCGCGACGAGCGTTATCCGCCGACACCGGAGACGATCGAGCTCGCATCGAAGATCGAAGCGCTGTCGCCGCATCAGCGTTATCTGGTGCAGGAACTCGTCGAACAGTTCTACGGCGAACCGAAGGGCGACGCGAAGAAACCGTGACCGGCGCGCGAAGCGCCGCCTGAAAGCAAAAAGCCGCATGGCGGAACCATGCGGCTTTTTCGCATGCGCGGCGCGCGGGCAGATCGCGCGCGCGCCGTTGCGTCATGCGGGCTTCTTCTTGACGCCGCCGAGCTTGCGCGTGATGTAGTACTGCTGCGCGATCGACAGCACGTTGTTCACGACGTAGTACAGCACGAGGCCGGCCGGGAAGAAGAAGAACATCACCGAGAACGCGATCGGCATGAACTTCATCATCTTGGCCTGGACCGGATCCGGCGGCGTCGGGTTCAGGCTCGTCTGCACGTACATCGAGACGGCCATCAGCACCGGCAGGATGAAGTACGGATCGCGCTGCGACAGATCGTGAATCCAGAGAATCCACGGCGCGCCGCGCATTTCGACCGACGCGAGCAGCACCCAGTACAGCGAGATGAACACCGGGATCTGGATCACGACCGGCAGACAGCCGCCGAACGGATTGACCTTCTCGGTCTTGTACAGCTCCATCAGCGCCGCGTTCATCTTCTGCGGATCGTTCTTGAAGCGTTCGCGCAGCGCCTGCATCCGCGGCGTGATTTCCTTCATGCGCGCCATCGACTTGTAGCTCGCGGCCGACAGCGGGAAGAACACGGCCTTGATCAGCAGCGTGAGCAGCACGATCGCCCAGCCCCAGTTGCCGACGTAGCTGTGGATCTTCTCGAGCAGCCAGAACAGCGGCTTCGCGATGATCGTCACCCAGCCGTAGTCCTTCACGAGTTCGAGGCCCGGCGCGATGCCTTCGAGCATGCGCTCTTCTTCCGGACCGGCGAACAGGCGCGCCTGCACGTCGGCCGACTGGCCCGGCGCGATCGTGGCGATCGGCTGCTCCACGCCGATGCGATAGAGCGACCCGTCAAACTTCTTCGCGTAGATGTCGCGCTTCGCGCCTTGCTGCGGAATCCACGCCGACGCGAAGTAGTGCTGCACCATCGCGATCCAGCCATTGTCGGCAGAAGTCTCGAAGTTCGCCTTGTTCTTGTCGAGATCGCTGAAGTCGATCTTCTGAAAGTGCTTCGCATCCGTATAGACCGCCGGCCCGAGGAACGTATGCGAGAACATCGGCGTTTCGACCGGCGTGTTGTCGCGGACGAGCTCCATATAGAGCTTCGGCGTCACGGGCGCCGTACCGACGTTGTCGATCTTGGTGTCGACGCCGATCACGTAGCTGCCGCGTGTGAACGTGTAGGTCTTGATCACCTTCACACCGCCCTTCACCGGCGATTCGAACGACAGCTTCAGTGCGTTCTGGCCGCCCTCGAGCGACGTCGGACCCGCATTGATCTGCGTGTAGACGTCGGTGTGATTCGGGAAATCGCCGCCGACGAGGCCCGTGCGCGCGAGGTACGTGTGGCCGGCCGTGTGGTCGAACAGCGTGATGTACAGATCGGGCTGCTTGCCGTCGCCCTGCTTCTTCAGCGTGAGCTTCGCGAGCGTGCCGCCGCGCGTGTCGATTTCGCCGTCATACACGTCGGTCGAGAACTTCACGAGCTGCGCCTGTGCGGCGGGCGCCGTCGTCGCGGGCGCGGTGCCGGCAGCGGGCGCCGGCACGTTGCCGGCCGTCGTCGTCGCGCCGGTGCCGGACGCGCCGCCGGCAGCCGCGGGGGCCGTCTGCGTGGCGCTCGGGAAGAACATCGACGGGCGTCCATGGGACCGCTGCCAGTTGTCGTACAGCATGACAGCTGACATGAAGAAGATCACCCATAGGACGGTGCGTTTGATATCCATGCGTTGTCTCAGAGTCGATGGGACTGCGCGTCGGCGTCGCCGCGCGCGCGAGTGTCGGAGTTGGGCGGCGGGACGAGGTCGATGCCGCCCGCGGAAAACGGATGGCATCGGCACACGCGCCTGACGGCGAGATACGTGCCGCGCGCGGCGCCATGATACTGGATTGCCTCGCGCGCGTAATCCGAACAGGAAGGATAAAAACGGCAACGGTTGCCGAGCAGCGGACTCACGGCAACCTTGTAGAAGCGCAGCAAGGCGGTCAATACCGTTTTCATACCTGGGGCGACGCCGTTCGGCGCCGCGTCAAAACCGGCCGCGCGGGCGCGAACGCCGCGCTTCGGCACGGATGCGTCACTCGGACGCGGGCTTCGACGCGCGGCGGGCGATTTCCCGGGCCGCTCTGTCGAGCAGCTCGCGGATTTCGGCCGCGCACATCGCCGCGAGCGGAGCGGAAGCCGCGCTCGGCAGCGCTTTCTTGTCGAAGCGCGTGTGCTGCCGCAGCAGCAGGTCGTACCCCGCGAATTCGGCCCGGCGCACGCGAAACGCTTCGCGCGCGAGCCGCTTCACGAGATTGCGCGTCACGGCACGCGGCGCGTACTTCTTGCCGACGACGAGCCCCAGTCGCGCGGGCTGGCCGGTCGGCTTGCCGTAGATCACGAAATGCGCGGAGCGCCGCCACGGGCGCAAACGAAAAACGGATGAAAATTCATCCGTTTTCAGAAGTCGCGCAGCTTTCGGGAAGGCGGCTTTCGTCTGCAACGGATTCGCACCCGGTTCGACGGCACCCTCCGCAGGGCTGCGGACGGCGGACACAGCGCGCAACCCGCCTTAGATGGCGAGGCGCTTGCGGCCCTTCGCGCGGCGAGCGTTGATGACCTTGCGGCCGCCTGCCGTCTTCATGCGGACACGGAAGCCATGGGTGCGCTTGCGGCGCGTCACGGACGGTTGGTAAGTACGTTTCATGATGCTCTCACTTGTTCGAGAATGTCGAAATTCAGGGGACCGCGTGCCCTTACCGGACGCCTTCGGGCGAACGCAATCGCCGGAAATACAGGATTGGTTTTCGCGGAACCCGCTATTTAAACCGTTTTTCTCTTGACGGTCAATACTTTACGGTGCTTGCGCCTGTGCCGGCCCTCGCCGATCCGGCCCCGCGACCCACAATCGCACCCTGTGGATAAGTCCCGCTGTGACCGCGTTTGGCGTTAGAATCTCGCCTTATCTCCAAGAATCCCGCACGCCGCTTCGGCCCGCGCCTGCCTCGCCCCAGACCGTGACGCAGGCGCCCGAAGCACGCTCGCACGCCGCTTCGGGCCTTGTTGCGCGACCGCGACAAGGGCGCCGGCGAGTCGCTGTGCACGCATAAAACGACAGTCATTTGATGAACGATTTCTGGCAACACTGTTCCGCACTGCTGGAGCGCGAATTGACGCCCCAGCAGTACGTGACGTGGATCAAACCCTTGGCCCCGGTGGCCTTCGATGCGTCGGCGAACACGCTGTCCATCGCTGCGCCGAACCGCTTCAAGCTGGACTGGGTCAAGAGCCAGTTTTCGGGTCGGATCGCCGATCTGGCCCGCGATTTCTGGAACGCGCCGATCGAAGTCCAGTTCGTCCTCGATCCGAAGGCCGGCATGCGCAGCCCGGCGGCCGGCGCGGCGCCCGCTGCGCCACGCGCGCCGCTCGCGAGCGGCCCGGCCGCGACGGTGGCCGCGATCGCGGCGAACCTGACCGCGAACCAGTCGGCCACGCCCGCCGCGCCGGCCGACGTGCCGATGACGCCGTCGGCCGCCGCCGCGCATCATCTGAACAACGACGACGCCGACATCGACCTGCCGAGCCTGCCCGCCCACGAGGCAGCGGCCGGCCGCCGCACGTGGCGCCCGGGCCCCGGCGCCGCGCCCGCGGCAGGCGGCGAGGCCGATTCGATGTACGAGCGCTCGAAGCTGAACCCGGTGCTCACGTTCGACAACTTCGTGACCGGCAAGGCGAACCAGCTCGCGCGCGCGGCCGCGATCCAGGTCGCGGACAATCCCGGCATCTCGTACAACCCGCTGTTCCTGTACGGCGGCGTCGGCCTCGGCAAGACGCACCTGATCCACGCGATCGGCAACCAGCTGCTGATCGACAAGCCGGGCGCGCGAATCCGCTACATCCACGCGGAGCAATACGTGTCGGACGTCGTGAAGGCGTACCAGCGCAAGGCGTTCGACGATTTCAAGCGCTACTACCATTCGCTCGACCTGCTGCTGATCGACGACATCCAGTTCTTCTCGGGCAAGTCGCGCACGCAGGAGGAATTCTTCTACGCGTTCGAGGCGCTCGTCGCGAACAAGGCGCAGGTCATCATCACCAGCGATACGTATCCGAAGGAGATTTCGGGAATCGACGATCGCCTGATCTCGCGCTTCGATTCCGGGCTGACCGTCGCGATCGAGCCGCCCGAGCTCGAGATGCGCGTCGCGATCCTGATGCGCAAGGCGCAGTCCGAAGGCGTGAACCTGTCGGAGGACGTCGCGTTCTTCGTCGCGAAGCATCTGCGCTCGAACGTGCGCGAGCTCGAGGGCGCGCTGCGCAAGATCCTCGCGTACTCGAAATTCCACGGCCGCGAGATCTCGATCGAGCTGACCAAGGAAGCGCTGAAGGATCTGCTGACCGTGCAGAACCGGCAGATTTCGGTCGAGAACATCCAGAAGACCGTCGCCGACTTCTACAACATCAAGGTCGCCGACATGTATTCGAAGAAGCGTCCGGCGAACATCGCGCGGCCGCGGCAGATCGCGATGTATCTGGCGAAAGAACTGACGCAGAAGAGCCTGCCCGAGATCGGCGAGCTGTTCGGCGGACGCGATCACACGACCGTGCTGCACGCGGTGCGCAAGATCGCCGACGAACGCAGCAAGGACGCGCAGCTGAACCACGAACTGCACGTGCTGGAGCAGACGCTGAAGGGTTGAGCGCGTCGCGCACTTGAGAATCATGAGTCCGCCCCAATTTAGGAGGGGCGGTTCGGTTTTGAGGCACAATACAGGTTTGACCGCCCCGGCGTCGGCGGGCAATACGTCCGGCCGCGGGGCGCTGCGAGGCTGCCGCGCTGCAGGCCGTCATCTCAACGAAGGAACTCTATGCAACTGGTCAAGACCGAACGAGACACCCTCCTCAGGCCGCTGCAAACGGTCAGCGGCATCGTCGAGCGCCGCCACACGTTGCCGATCCTCGCCAACCTGCTGATCACGAAGAACGGCCCGGACGTTTCTTTCCTGTTTTTT